>CAZUZM010000182.1:0-1004 GCA_964624615.1 uncultured Anaerolineaceae bacterium | reverse complement strand
GAACCGCTCGAACCGGGCAGTGGTATCGTTTTTGAAAACAAAATTGTGGGTGGCGCTATTCCCAAGCAATTCATTCCAGCGGTGGAAGCTGGTGTGAATGATGCTTCTGAAAGCGGTCCCTTGGCCGGCTTCCCCATGACTGACCTCAAGGTTACCTTGGTGGATGGCAGTCATCACGAAGTTGACTCCAGTGAAATGGCCTTCCGCATGGCGGCGATTATGGCGTTGCGCGAAGTGACCGAAAAAGCCTCACCAGTTATTTTGGAACCCATCATGAAGGTCGAGATTACCGTGCCTGAAGAGTTTACTGGCGACGTTATTGGCCAGGTCAACGCCCGTGTCGGCAATATTCTGGGTATGGACGAACGCTATGGTAACGCCAAAGCCATCCATGCAGAGATACCCCTTTCAGAAATGTTTGGTTACGCAACCGAATTACGCTCGGCGACCCAAGGACGTGGCGTGTTTACTATGGAATTCAAGCATTACGCTCAGGTTTCTGATTCGTATATGAAGAAAATTTTAGGAAGATTAGGATAAAATAACGGGATTTTAGACACCCGAAAAACAGGAAGTAAAATGGCAAAACAAAAAATTAGAATTCGACTTAAAGCATATGATCATCGCATTTTGGATCAAAGCGCAAAGCGCATCGTTGAGACCGCGGAACGCAGTGGCGCCAAGGTTATTGGCCCTGTGCCCTTGCCCACCCGCATCGAGAAGTACACCGTTCGCCGGTCAACCTTCATCGATAAAGACTCCCACGAGCACTTTGAGATCCGCACCCACAATCGTCTGATCGACGTGCTTGAACCCGATTCAAAGACCATCGACATGCTCATGCGTCTCAACCTGCCCGCCGGCGTGGATATTGAGATCAAGATCTAAGAGCTGCTGACGGTTGTTTCAGTGTCCCTTTGGGAGGGCTGAAGGAATCGCGACAATCGATGGGGGACCAGAAAGCCTGTAAGCCTGGCTTTCATGTGTTTTGCTAACCTAAAAAT
>CAZUZM010000181.1:0-1013 GCA_964624615.1 uncultured Anaerolineaceae bacterium | reverse complement strand
GCTTTTTTAGCGCTATACTTAATAGGTTTAATTTTTAACAGACTTTCGCGAGGAGCTGAACGATGATGATCTTACCCGGCTTGATCGACGCCCATGTGCACCTACGCGTGCCCGGTGGCGAGCATAAAGAGGATTTCGTTTCAGGCAGTAGCGCTGCCCTCGCTGGAGGTTTTACCACACTTTTGGCGATGCCCAACACCAATCCCCCTTTGGTCACATTCGAAAATTGGGTAAATACCCAAAAACAGGCAAAGCGCGAAGCGCTTTGTGATGTTTACCATTTTGCCGGCGCATCAGAAGAGCATCTCGACCAACTCCCTCAGCTTGCGGAATATGCTATCGGTTTGAAAATGTATTTAGATGCGACGTTTGGTCCCTTACGTCTTCAGGATAAGCGTGCGATTGAAAAATGGTTTGAGCTTTGGCCAGCTACTAAACCGATTTGTCTGCATGCTGAGCTTGATTCGGTGCGCGTAGCCATTGAACTTGCTGAAAAATATCAAAAACACATTCACATTTGCCACATCGCGCGCAAGGAAGAAGTGGAAATGGTCGCCAGAGCTCAGGACCGTGGCTTGAACGTCTCTTGTGAGGTTACTGCCCATCACCTTTTCTTAACTAAATCCGATGAAGCCCGTTTGGGTGCCTACGGCGATATGCGGCCGCGGCTACAAAGTCAAGAAGATCAGGATGCTCTTTGGCAGCACCTGGGCACCACCATTCAAGTGATTGCCTCAGACCATGCACCGCATGCCAAGTTCGAAAAAGAGGGTTTTGCCAGTCAGGCAGCTTTCCTGACAGCCAATGGACCGCTTTCTAACGAGGAAAAACGTCCTATACCGCCCGGTATACCAGGTCTTGAGTCTACGCTTCCATTGTTGCTCAACGCTGTTGCAGAGGATCGTTTAGACCTTAGCACCCTCATTGATCTACTTCACAACAATCCCAAACGGCTTTTCCATCTTCCTGACCAACCCAACACCTGGGTTGAGGTTGATGAAAATGCGAAATAC
>CAZUZM010000180.1:0-1016 GCA_964624615.1 uncultured Anaerolineaceae bacterium | reverse complement strand
AACCCCCCAAGATCAGTTGACCAACTGTGTGTGCCCTTGCTCCAGGTAGTATTTCGCCTGGGCATCCCACATCGAGCTATAAAGCCCCTGCAATCCCAAAAGCTCGTCATGCGTGCCGCGTTCAACCACCTCGCCCTCATTAAAAACCAGAATGTCCGAACAAAAACGGCAAGAAGACATGCGGTGTGAGATGAAAACGGTGGTTTTATCCTGCACAAGTTCATTCAGGTGGGCATAGATATCCGCCTCGCTAATCGGGTCAAGCGCAGCGGTGGGTTCATCCAAAATCATGACCGACCCCTGGTTATACAAAGCGCGTGCGATGGCAATCTTTTGCTGTTCACCACCGCTAAAATGCTTCACCTGCCCATGAACAGAGGTCACTTCCGCACGCAAGCCTGCGCCTTCCTTGTCCAATGCTGCCAATCTTTCGCCAAAGCCAGCCATCGTCAAGCATTCTCGCACCCGCGCCTCATCGTACTGCTCGGCACTGGCGACATTCTCAGCCAATGGAAAGGCAAACAGTTGAAAATCCTGAAACACCACGGAGAACAAGCGCAGATATTCCTGATAGACATACTTGCGAATGTCCACACCATTGAGCAAAACACGCCCTTCGGTCGGCTCGAACAAACGACACAAGAGCAAGATAAAGGTCGTTTTACCGGCACCGTTCAAACCCACCACGGCGTGGCGTTTCTTCATATCCAGGCTCACATTCACATTGCGCAAAGCCCAGCGGTCAGACCCAGGGTACTTGAAACTGACATTTTCCATCTCTAAGAGCACTTCGTTATCGCTGCGCTTTTCAACCGGGATCGAGCCCGTCTCAAACTTATTTTCCAGGCTAACATAGTCCTTAATATCCCGATAATAGGGAATTCTACGCACGACGGTCATGATATTTTCATTGATTGAAAGCCAGGATTTACTCACCTGAATAAGGCTATTGGCATAGGTTACCAACATCGCCACGGGCACCGCGCCGGTCAGCACCTTAGCACCCGCCAACAACC
>CAZUZM010000179.1:0-1043 GCA_964624615.1 uncultured Anaerolineaceae bacterium | reverse complement strand
TTGGTAATTTCTTCAAAAGTATAGCTGGTCTTGTGTCGTTGACCTGGGCTAGTGGGTTTGTATACTTTAACGGCCATTATTCAACTCCCTCAAAGAATGGGATGCGATCTCCAGGTTTGAGCGTAATGATGGCTTTTTTGTAGCCAGGTTTACGGATGGTCAGCCGGCGGGTACGTGAGTTTTTGGCAGACTTGGCTGGAGCGTTGATGATGTTGACACGCACAACTTCGACATCGAAAGCGGTTTCAACTGCGGTCTTGACCTGTTCGCGGGTGGCGAATGAAGCAACTTCAAAAACATATTGTTGAAGTTTGCCAGACAAGTAGTTGGTCTTTTCGGTGACGATGGGCTGTCGGATGATATCAAATGCTGAGATACTCATTCTTCACCTTCCTATCCCAAATAGCTCTTAATCACGTCCAAAGACGCGAGTGGGATAATGACTTTTTCTGAACTGAGCAAATCGCGGATATTCAGGTAACGTGCCTGAAGCAGTTTGGCATCAGCCAAGTTGCGACCAGCTTTGACGAAGTTTTCGTTCTCTCCGTTGGTTTCAGGAACCAGAACCAAAAGGCGTTTGTCGCCAGCGAGGGCTTTGAAAGCCTTTGCCAGTTCAGCAGTTTTTGCTGCGGACATCTTGAGGCTGTCAACCACGATGATTTTCTCATCCATGGCAACAACGGTCAGTGCGGAGCGCAAAGCGGCGCGGCGCATCTTGCGGGGCATCTCTTGGCTGTAATCACGCGGTTTAGGCGTAAAGATACGACCACCACCCACGTGTTGGGCTGAGATCAAGCTACCGCGTCGGGCGCGACCAGTGCCTTTTTGTTTATAAGGCTTGGCGCCGCCACCACGCACCTCACCACGGCGCTTGGTGTTGTGTGTACCAAGGCGGGCGTTGGCCAACTGTCGTTGGAAGGCCTGATGCATGAGGTCAACGTTAACTTTAGCGCCGAAGATTTCTTCGGGAAGTTCAACGTCACTGACTTTTTCTGCTTTTAAGTTATAGACATCAAGTTTCATGATTTCTTTCTCCATTCCAC
>CAZUZM010000178.1:0-1050 GCA_964624615.1 uncultured Anaerolineaceae bacterium | reverse complement strand
GAGTATTATCAGGAAATGATTAATGAAGCAGGTAACTTATTTGCCTTTCTGGAGCAAAAAGGACAGTCTTTTGCGGCTTGCTTTACCCCCCTCTTAGGACCAATTGACCATGCCTGCAAGTCCCTTATCATTGGTCATTTAGAAAGCTCGGTTCCTCGTGGTAAACAGGAACTAAGTACTTACTTTAGACCAGATTACGGAGGCCTTTCGGAACATGATATCAAGAATCTCGAGAGGAATGGTGGCGCACTAAAAAAAGCATTGGCCTATAACAGTTTTGGAATGCCAATTGGCATTCTTAGCTTTTGCTTAGAGTATGCAAGAAGACCAATGGGCGTTGGAGGCGTTTTTGCCACAATTGAAAAGCAATTCTCCCAATACAACAATAGTCAACTTTTTGAGCGCATTGAGCAGATTCGAGCCATAAGAAATAATTATGTCGCTCATCAAACAAAAGGTATATTTGACGATGCTGAAAAAGCACAGGTGGAGCTAAAAAACTGGATAAGTGGGTTGGCTGCTTTACATCGCCATTTTTTGCAAATAGGCTATTAATCTTTTGATACTATTCAGACTACTCATTAGCCATACCCATTATGAACTTAAAGTGATCAGTAGGGCTAAATAACGTTGGTTTCAATTATTGCAATAGCCTACGCGCATTAATGTAAGGCCGCCGTCACCCTTATCCACCTGTAATCACCCATCATCTCCCCATTTTAACATCTACTAAGTGGCTACGCGCATTAAATAAAGGCAATCGTCACCCTCATCCGCTTGTTTTCACCAAATACCCCATCTTTTTTTACATCTACTAAGTGGCTACGCGCATTAATTTGCGTGCGGTTCAGATCAACATTCACTCATTCACTTTTGCCACACCAGTCGTTTAGACCATATTACCGGAAAAATAACCGTTATGCTATGCGCAAATGCGCATATCCTTAAAAGGCTTGGGTTGGTTTTTGGTAAAATATCCAAAACAAAAAAGCCAGCTCTTCTTCTTGAGCTGGCTTTCATGATCCTTTAACTGGTATTTTTTGACTAGCT
>CAZUZM010000177.1:0-1083 GCA_964624615.1 uncultured Anaerolineaceae bacterium | reverse complement strand
TCCGCGCCAGAATGGGAGGTCACCTTGTTGTAGGCATAGCGGTCATCAATCACTGGTTTGAAAACAACCACCTTTTGCCGTGCTATGGTGGCGCGCTTCAAGCGGCGGATGAGCTCCTCCGTCTTGCCACAAAACATCGACCCCGTAATCACTTCAACAATGCCATACGATTGCACAATAAAGCCTCCAAAGTACTTGATACAACAAGTATAAATGCTTCTATTGAAATCGCAAATTGATTTTCACATTGTAAAACAAAAAGCAGGCACAAAATGTGCCTGCTTTATCATCTAAAACTCGTGTAACTAGAGCTGAATTTCTTCAGCAGCTTCGGGAAGCTCGTAGCCCATGCGGCGCAGTTCTTTCTTGAGGTCAATCAAGGATTTGCGACCGAAACCGGCAACTTCCAATAAAGCTTTCTCGCCACCTTCGAGGGATTTCAAAACATCACCCACCACGCGTATTTCAGCTTTTTCTAAAGCAGCAATGGCTTTTGCGTTCAGACCTAACTCAGAAAGAGGTCGATCGGGAGAAGTTTTGGCATCGCTTTGCGCTTTTTGCTCAGCAACCAAGTCCTGGCGAACCTGGAGGCGCTTGTAGAAGCGTTCCACCTGGCCTTCACGGTCAAGAATACGAGCCTGTTGGCCGGTGTAGAAGGGATGACAATTTGAGCAAACCTCGGTTCGCAGCTCAGGAGAGGTCGAACCAGTCTCCCACTCAGCGCCACAGGACGCACAGGAAACTTTTGCGTTTGAATAGTATTTTGGTTGAATATCTTTTTTCATGTCTAGCCTCTTGCCGGACCTTCGGGGGTCTCATAAACATGCACCTTCTTGCGACCAGTGGGCATGGTTTCGTATTTCACAAAACCATCAATGGTTGCAAACAAGGTGTAGTCACGACCACAGCCAACATTCCATCCGGGATGAACTTTGGTTCCGTGTTGTCTTACTAAAATATTGCCACTGAGCACTTGCTCGCCACCAAATTTTTTGATGCCGAGGCGTTGCCCGCGACTGTCTCTACCGTTGCGGGAAGAACCGCCACCTTTTTTCTTGGCCATTTCACTACTCCATTACAATT
>CAZUZM010000176.1:0-1102 GCA_964624615.1 uncultured Anaerolineaceae bacterium | reverse complement strand
GCGATTGGTGCTGAAGCCGGTTTTAAAGGCGTAATTAACTTACTTGAAGAAGACGCTTGGTATTTTGAAGATAAGGTGGGTTCTGAACCACGTATTACCGAAGTGCCAGATGAATTTAAAGCCGAGTGTGCTGAAAAACGCGCTATCTTGGTGGAACGCATCGCTGAACTCGATGATGATCTAACTGAAAAGTTCCTGATGGGTGAAACCATCACCATTCCCGAGCTTAAAGCAGCTTTACGCCGCGGTGTTTTGGCTAATAAAGTCATGCCAGTATTCTGCGGCAGTAGCCTTAAGAACAAAGGTGTTCAACTGGTCTTGGACGCCGTGGTCGATTATTTGCCCTCACCCTTAGACATTCCACCCGTCAAAGCGATGCTTGTGCGCGATGGCAGCGAAGTAGAACGCCACGCGGATGATAGCGAACCTTTGTCGGCGTTGGTCTTCAAAATTGTGACCGACCCTTATATGGGCCGCTTGGCTTATATCCGCGTTTATTCCGGCAAGATTAAGCAAAATGGCAACATGCTCAACGCAACCAAGGATAAAAAAGAACGCGTTGGACGCCTTTTGCGCATGTATGCCGACCACCGTGAAGACATCACCGAATTGGGTGCTGGCGAAATTGGTGCCATCCTGGGTTTGAAGTTTAGCTTTACCGGCGACACCTTGTGTGATCCCACCAACCCCATCCTGCTTGAAACGATCAGCTTCCCTGAGCCGGTCATTTCAATCGCGATTGAACCCAAAACGAAGGCTGACCAGGATAAGATGGCGGATTCACTCAACAAACTGTCTGAGGAAGACCCCACCTTTAAGGTGCGTCAGGATGAAGAAACTGGTCAAACCATCATTTCTGGTATGGGCGAGCTCCATCTGGACGTTTTGGTCAACCGCCTTTTGCGCGAGTTTAAGGTGCAGGCCAATATTGGCAAGCCACGCGTGGCTTATCATGAAGCGATTACCATGCCAGTGAAAGGTCATAGCCATCGCTATGTCAAACAAACCGGTGGCCACGGTCAATTTGCGCATGTGGTGTTTGATGTCGAACCGCTCGAACCGGGCAGTGGTATCGTTTTTGAAAACAAAATTGTGGGTGGCG
>CAZUZM010000175.1:0-1138 GCA_964624615.1 uncultured Anaerolineaceae bacterium | reverse complement strand
GCCTCGACCTTGACGCCTTCTTTGGCTTCCACCGCTTGGTGCAAACCGTCCGACCAGCGCCTGCCGGGCATCATGCGTCCCGTAAACTCATCCACGATGACGATTTCGCCACCCTGGACGATATATTCCTTATTGCGATGGAAGAGGAATTCCGCGCGCAGACTTTGTTCGAGGAAACCCAAAAGGCGGGCTTGTTCTGGCGAGATGTCCTCGGGGCGTTCGGGGTCAGAGAGCGGTTCGCCCAACATTTCTTCTACGTGGGCAGTACCGATTTCTGTCAAAGTAACGGTTTGGTCTTTTTCGCTTAGCTCATAATCCTCAGGCTTGAGCGCTTTGACGATTTTTGCCATGCGATAATAGTTTTCAGAATCCTCATGTGCCGGCCCCGAGATGATGAGCGGTGTACGGGCTTCGTCGATGAGGATGTTGTCAACCTCGTCGATGATGGCGAAATGATGCGGCTTTTGCACACGGTCCGCCCAGCGCATGGTGATGTTATCGCGCAAGTAGTCAAAGCCAAATTCACTGTTGGTGCCGTAAGTGATGTCGGCTTCATAGGCGTACTTACGATGAACGGGACGCAGTTGATGGGTTTCTTCAAACAAGGAAGATTCATCCGGGTCATAAAGGAAGGCACGCTGCGAAGCACCATCCGAAGCTGAAGCGGATTGCAAAACGCCGGTACTCAAGCCCAAGAAACGGTAAATCTGACCCATCCAGCGGCCGTCACGGCGTGCCAGGTAATCGTTGACCGTAATCAGGTGCGCGCCCTTGCCTTCAAGCGCGTTGAGGTAAAGCGGCAAGGTCGCGCTGAGGGTCTTGCCCTCACCGGTGCGCAACTCCGAAATCGAGCCGTTATGCAGGTTGATACCGCAAATGAGCTGCACGTCATAATGACGCTGACCTAAAACGCGCTTGCTGGCTTCGCGCACCGTGGCAAACGCTTCGGGTAACAGCTCATCCAGTGTTTCACCTTTGGCGAGCCGTGCTTTGTATTCATCGGTTTTGGCAGCCAAGGCTTCATCGCTAAGCGCTTCAAACTTTGGCTCTAACGCGTTGATCTCATCGACGATAAGACTGAGCTTATCGATAGCTTTTTTGTTGGGATCCCCAGTAAAGAATCTTGCAATTTTTTGTA
>CAZUZM010000174.1:0-1169 GCA_964624615.1 uncultured Anaerolineaceae bacterium | reverse complement strand
ATGGCTTAATGTCCCGCCGAGGTGGAGGTTCGAATGACAACCATTCTGGAACGAAATTCTTGAATCTCTTAACGTGGGACAAAAACGGAAAGAGATTTTTTATTTTGGATGGAAGGAGGACCCTTAGATTGGCATTTACTAAACAAGAAAAAGAGCAAATTGTCGCCCAGTATAACGAATGGATTGACAAGAGCAAAGGTATTTTTGTGCTTGAATACAGCAAAATGCGTATGCCTACTGTAAATGAAGCACGTGCAAAACTTCGTGAAAACGATGGTAGATTGCATGTCGTTAAAAACCGACTTTTCAAACGCGTCTTGGATGAAAAAGGCTACACCTACGATGAAAACTTCTGGGAAGGAAACAACGTGGTCGTGTTTGCTTTCGAAGATGCTCCCTCAGTGGCAAAAGCCCTGACAGAACTTTTGAAAGGCCGTGACACCTTCACACTGCGCAGTGGTTACCTGGACAAAGCCAGCCTCACCGTACAACAGGTGAAAGCATTGGCAGACCTGCCCACCTTACCCGTCATGCGCGCAACTTTGTTGGGTACTCTGTTGGCACCCGCCAGCAAGCTGGTACGCACCCTGGCAGAACCCGCCCGTGGTTTGGCCGCCGTCATCAAAGCCAACAGCGAAAAACAACCCGCTGGTGCTTAAATTAAAAAAATTACTGGACATAAAGGTCTGGACATTAAGAAACTCGTGAAAACGAGTAAAAACTAAAATAAAAGCTAAAAAATATTAGGAGAAATAAAAATGGCTGATATGGAAAAAATTGTTGAGCAACTGAGCGCATTGTCAGTTCTCGAAGCTGCTGAATTGGTTAAAATGTTGGAAGAAAAATGGGGCGTTTCTGCTGCTGCTCCCGTTGCTATGGCTGCTGCTGGCCCCGTTGCTGCTGCTGCAGAAGAAGAAGTTGAAGAAAAGACCGAATTTGACGTCGTCATCAAAGGCGCTGGCCCCAAGAAAATCGAAGTCATTAAAGTCATCCGCCAACTCACTTCCCTCGGTTTGGTCGAAGCCAAGAATATGGCCGAAACCGCTGACGCCAAAGTCCTCGAAGCTGTTGGTAAAGACGTCGCCAATGACGCCAAAGCCAAACTCGAAGCCGCTGGCGCCGAAGTTGTGCTTGCATAAGCAGTCTGTTATACAGAAAAGCTTAATGAA
>CAZUZM010000173.1:0-1228 GCA_964624615.1 uncultured Anaerolineaceae bacterium | reverse complement strand
CCTTCCACACTCCAGCTGACCCCACGGGTTTTCATGCGTTGAGAAATGAATTTATCTACATTGCTCTCTATTGCACCTAATGAAGGCCCAAAGACGATTGCTTCGTCATGATTGCGGAAAAACTCCAAACACTCAATTCGGTCTTTTACTTTTCCTTTCGGCCCTTTTGTGATCAAATCTATCAACTCTCTTTCAACACTCGAGAAACCATCCTTCTTTATTCGGTAAATAATTTCTCCCGGATTGATGCTGCCTCCAAAGTTTTCACGTAGTTTCTTGATGAGATGATAATCATCCAGTTTCTTGTGAGTTTCAGGGACTCCAAGTAAATCGAAGGTGTTTCCAACCCAAGAACCGCCATCACTGCCTACCCAAACAATTTCACAGTTCTCTATGTCAAAATGAGCGCAAATTTTCTCGCGTATCATCTCTTGCCATGCCTGGGGTTTCAGACCAACACTTGTTAGGACGAGTTTGTGGGCCAGCCTTCTTCGATCGGGTGCGATGAGTTCTTTATCGACGTAAGCTATGGCTATCCTTATCTCAAGTCTCTTCCGGTCTGCTTGTTGCAGAGGCACCACACATCCATCCGATTCGCAGTAAAGAACTTTTACTTGTATCTTGCCTGGTTCTTCTGCCCGGAAAGTTAGCTCCTGATTTCCCATCTTCTGGCCAAGTTCACGTACATCCCTGCCTATTGTGGTGGGACTGACCGTATTCTGTCCCATGTAGCTGACAATTTCGGTTGATTTACGATAGCTAAGGCTGGTCGCTATCGCACAGTTTTGTTCTTTGGCACTCAAGCTGCGTCTTTGGTATTTCTCAAAACCTATTATTTCATCCAAGGGTTTGCGCACGGTTCCATCAGGCATTGCGTAGCTGCGTCTTGCATAGGTTAGGGTGAATTCAGGGAATCCGTAGGTTCGTTTTTCTGTGCGTAATAGTCGTTTATCACGAAACTCGCCTTTTCTTTGGTCTGCTTCGATGCTATCGAAAACGGCGATGCCCAGCGACTCTGTTATTTGGGTGACAGTTTCTTTCATGTCTTGAGTGAAGTTGTTTGGATCAATTGTGATCGGAATGGAAACTTTCTCGCCAGTCTCGGATTCTATGGTTATAATTTGTTTGACTATCCTAGTCATTGGAAGTTCCTTTCTTTTTGTTAGCTAAACTAATTGTATTGGAACTTCCTCTTTTTTTAAAGACTACGGACTTTTGAAACGCATAC
>CAZUZM010000172.1:0-1232 GCA_964624615.1 uncultured Anaerolineaceae bacterium | reverse complement strand
TCGGATGAATCGGGCTAAATAGGTCCTTAAAAGCCATCATTTGCGGTTATTTCACTTGACCGAAACGGCATTGGGGGCTATGATTTCAGCAGGCCGACTTACATAGAATTAAGCAGGTTTTGTTCGTGCGCCTGAAGATAACAAGCAAACCAAAAGGAGATTACCTAATATGAAATACGATCGAATTTACAACTTCTCAGCCGGACCCAGCATGTTGCCTGTGTCTGTTCTCGAAGAAGCCCGCGACGAAATGATGAACTATCGTGGTACAGGCGAGAGCGTCATTGAAATGAGCCATCGCAGTAAAGCTTTCCAGGCTATTCACGACGAAGCCAAAGCCGATTTGCGCGAACTGATGAACATCCCTGAGAATTACCAGATTCTCTTCATCCAAGGTGGCGCGACCCTGCAATTTTCAATGATTCCCATGAACCTGATGAAAAACGGTGTCTTTGATTACATCGTCACCGGTAGCTGGTCTAGCAAAGCCTCCAAGGAAGCTGCCCGCTTTGGTAAAGTCAACGTCCTTGCTTCAAGCAAAGACCGCAACTTTAGCTATATTCCCGATGTTACCGACTTGCCCGTCAGCGAAGACGCCGACTATCTGCACATCTGCGAAAACGAAACCATTCATGGTACAACCTACCAAACCCTGCCCAACACCAAGGGCAAGATCCTGGTTTCTGACCAAAGCTCCATGTACCTGAGCAAACCCGTCAACGTTTCTGACTACGGTTTGATTTACGGTGGCGTTCAAAAGAACGTTGGTCCTGCTGGTATGGCAATCGTCATCATCCGCGAAGATTTGATCCGCAACGATGTTGACGCCAGTGTGCCAATTTACATGCGCTACGACACCCATGCGGATGCCGACTCCATGTACAACACCCCCAACACTTTCGCCATCTACATGTGCGGTAAGGTCTTCAAATATCTGAAGAGCATCGGTGGTTTGGAAGCTGTTCACAAGAACAATGTCGAAAAAGCTCAACCTCTTTATGACTTCCTCGATCAGAGCAAGATGTTCCGCGGTACCGTGGATAAGAAAGACCGCTCATTGATGAACGTGCCTTTCGTCACCGAAAGCGAAGAACTGGATGCCAAAGTTGTGGCTGGCACCAAGGCTGCTGGCTTTGACAACCTCAAGGGTCACCGCTCGGTTGGTGGTCTTCGCGCTTCCATCTACAACGCCATGCCCAAAGAAGGCGTTTTGGCATTGGTTGAATTCCTCA
>CAZUZM010000171.1:0-1291 GCA_964624615.1 uncultured Anaerolineaceae bacterium | reverse complement strand
CCGTCAATAATGCGCACACGATCGCCAGTCTTATAAGTCACCTTATAAGTTGGGGCTTCGCTTTCCATACGGCGCATAATTTGGGCAACTTCTTCATCACGCAAAGGGGTAGGCTCATCGCCCATTCCCACAAAGCCAGTCACACCCGGGGTGTTGCGCACGACGAACCAAGATTCTTCCGAAAGAGCCATTTCAACCAAAACATAGCCAGGGAAGACATGGCGTTCGACGGTGCGCCGTTTGCCATCGCGCACTTCAATCTCTTCTTGCGTAGGGATAACCACGTCGAAGATTTTATCCTTCATACCCATGGTTTCGACGCGCTGTTCGAGATTTTTGCGCACTTTGTTTTCATAGCCAGAATAACAATGAATGACGTACCAATGACGTTCTTCATTGTGTTTAGCCTTGGGTTGGCTTTGACTTGGGTCGATTGGACCTTGGGCAGACGATTGCGTATCGTTTCCCATGGGGTCATCGTTTTGAAAGGCCATTTCTTACTCGCGTTCCTCTATTAACCGATTAACAGACCAACCAAACGAGCAAAAACAAAGTCTAACAAGCCCAGGATTGCCGCCATGATAACGGTAACAATCAAAACAACGCGTGTTAGTGCCAATGCTTCTTTCCAGGTTGGCCAGGTGACTTTGCGCAACTCACCAATGGTTTCGCGCCACCAGCGTCTGATTCTTTGAAAAATATTCGGCTTTCCGTCAGTTCTTGCCATAGCTTTTCTCCTGTAGACTTCAACGCCGTAGTGACTACGGCGTTTAGCTAATATCAACAGGTCAGGAAGGACTTGAACCCTCAACCCCCGCTTTTGGAGAGCGGTGCTCTGCCAATTGAGCCACTGACCTAAGTGCTTTCACTTAAGAAAGCTATTTCACCTCGCGATGAAGTGTGTGTACACGACAACGGCGGCAGTACTTCTTTAATTCCAAGCGACCAGGATCGTTACGGCGGTTCTTGACTGTGGTGTAGTTTCTTTCACGACAGTCGGTGCATGCCAAGTGGATTACGGGTCGTACGTCTTTACCTTTTTTTGCCATCTTATTCTAACATGGCTGCCCTTAGGAGGCAGCCATGTTTCCTCCGTCTAATTTCTAAAACTAGGCAATGATCTTGGTGATCTTGCCAGCGCCAACGGTCAGGCCACCTTCGCGGATAGCGAATTCGGAGCCTTCTTCGAGGGCAACTTTTTCCATCAACTTGACCTTGAGGCCGTCAACGGTATCGCCGGGCAGAACCATTTCCACGCCTTCGGGCAGGGTAACGTCGCCGGTTACATCGG
>CAZUZM010000170.1:0-1313 GCA_964624615.1 uncultured Anaerolineaceae bacterium | reverse complement strand
TTTCGACCGTTGCCTTACTCAATGATTACGCACCCTACCTGACGAAAGCCTTCGCCGATGCAAACGCTAAGTTCAACCAACTCGAAGGTTTGGAAGAAAGTGCCCAAGCCTGGGAAGCCACCAACACCCTCGCCGAGAAAGAAGTAGGCGAGCTTTATGCCAAGCGCTTCTTCTCGGCTGAGAAAAAAGCTAAAGCACAAGCTTTTGTGGCAAGCATCCTGGAAGCCTACAAAAAGAACCTGCAAGGTTTAGCCTGGCTCGGTGAGCAAAGTCGCGCTGAAGCGGTCAAGAAGATTGACTCCATGACGGTTAAAGTAGGCTACCCCGAAAGCTACACTTCTTTTGCCAAAAGCACCGTCAAAGCCCCTGAGGATGGTGGCAGTTTGATCGAAAACGCTCTCGCTATCCACAAAGCCAAAGCGCTTGCAGAACAAAAGAAAGCCACCACACCCGTTGATAAAAACGATTGGGCATTATCACCCCACACCATCAACGCCTACTACGAGCCCAGTCTGAACGAAATCATCTTCCCAGCCGCCATGCTCCAGGCACCTTTCTACGACGAAAATGCCAGCCTGGCAAAGAACCTGGGTGGCATTGGCACCGTCATTGCCCACGAAATCACGCACGGGTTTGATGACATGGGGTCGCTCTTCGACGACAAAGGCACTTATCGTGACTGGTGGAGCAAGGCAGACCGCCAGGCTTTCACCGAACGTGCTGCCACATTCGTGGCATACTTTGGCTCGATTGAAGTCCTGCCCGGCGAAAAGTTGGATGGCGAAATGACCTTGGGCGAAAACATTGCCGACTCGGGCAGCCTTTCGGTCATCAGTTCCATGCTGCGTGAGGATAAAGAAGCCCTCAAAGAGATGTTCATCAGCTATGCCAGGATTTGGGCAGCCGTGACCAACGAGGAAGACCTTTTGGGCCAACTCGCTTCGGATGAACACGCGCCAGCCAAGGTCAGAGTCAATGGCGTTTTGAGCACGACTGAAGCTTTTTATGAGGCTTTTGACCTCAAACCAGGTGACAAAATGTATGTCGCACCGGAAAGCAGAGCAAAACTCTTTTAGCTGACACGATTGGGAAACAGCAAAAACAGTACCGTCGTATTGCCTGGTGCGTTACGACGATTTTTTATGCCTGTTCTTAAATACCAACCAATTGGGTTCATTTTTCAAATGAAACAGAAATCGATTTTTTGGAAATGCTGATGAGATTTTCCCAAGCAATTGCCCTGATTTTTCCCCATTTTGCAGTGTCAAGTCAAATGATAATGTTACCGAACGTTGATTGTTAGGTCATTTGAT
>CAZUZM010000169.1:0-1320 GCA_964624615.1 uncultured Anaerolineaceae bacterium | reverse complement strand
CGCATGAGTACGCCCAAGGGATTGTCGGCAAGTAAATTCGCCGTTAGCCATGCGAAAAGATCACTGGCGTCGCCAGGAGTGAGCAGGATGCCGCGATAGTGATAAGTATTGGCTTCGCGTCGCACTTGGCCATCTTCCACGCGGTGGGTCGGTTCACCACGTTTGACAAACCAATCCATGTCACCATTTTGGAAGACGCGGAAGAAGCTTGCCCGGCTCATTGCGCCACCAATGGATTTTAGCAATGCTTTTACCTCGATTTTGACCGAATCACCCAGTTTGGGATAGAGCTGATCAGCACCGGTTTCGCGGGAAGCGCGGTAGAATGCCTGACGCAGTGCCGTGGCAATCATGACGGCGTTTGCGCCGACATACGGCACAAAACGGAGCAAATAAGCAGGCACTGCGGCGATGGACTCGGGCCGCATGATGGCATCGCTGACATGGCTTGCCCCGAGGGTGACATTAATAGCTGTCTCACCGGAATCCATGCCCGCCGGTTCATCGGTTGCAAGTGTGCCCATGGGCACAGATTGAGGCACAAGATTCAGTCTAACGTGTTTCCCAAGCTTTTCATGGATGAGTGTTTCGAGTAAGGGGTAATAGGCGCAAAGCCCGGCATAGTCTTCCTGCCCAGCGTTGATTTGATATTGGCCATCAAATTGGACGTCACAAGAATCGAGCAAAACCCGTAACCTGTCATCTGCGACAGCCACGAGCGTTTCACGAAGCTCTTTCCAGTCTTTAAGTTCCTTGTCCATTTTATTCTCTATCTTTGGCAACTCCTTTATGTTTGCCTCTATTATAGAAAATATGTTCTGTTAAAGAAAGTGTCAAAAGTGGAAATTGACACCCCTAAAATGCCGAAAGTGGAAGTTTCTTTAACATTAAACCCTCTTTTTGGGCTAAAACCGCTTCTTCCAAAGCAAGTGATGCTAAGCGCAAGGCTTCGGATAGGGAAGCGCGGGATTGTTCAGCAATCTCAAAAAGTTTGTCCTGAGGCAACAATTCCAGTGGATTGGGGTGTCCGGCGGCTTGCATGCGTGCGAAAAGCATCGCGGCAATTTCCACCGTGCTGGGGTTGCGGAAGGGGAAATACAAGCCCAGATATTGGTTTAGGGAGCCAATATTGCTGGTGGTTTTGTTGAGATCCTGCAAAAAAATGAGGGTCTTGATTTTCTTATTATTTTCGATGGACCAGTTGAGCAGTTGGTCCAGGTAATCCTGGTCGACCGGGGGACCATCCAGAACCAGCAAAAGTTGTTCTCTGGCGTTTTTTAGATGGTCGAGAATGCTGTCAATGCGGTCGGCATTGGAGCG
>CAZUZM010000168.1:0-1354 GCA_964624615.1 uncultured Anaerolineaceae bacterium | reverse complement strand
CGCATTAGTTCATCTAAAATGTTACTGAAATGCTATCGTTAGGTCAAAAGAAAATGTTACCGAGGATGGACGATGGCAGAGACAGATCCGATGACTATTGATGAACGAAGAAAGTATTTACACAAACTCTGGGGTAAATACCGAATTGCAAATAAAACAGAGAAAACAGCCTTGCTCAACAATGCCGTAGAGGTGACCAGGATGCACCGCAAATCCGTCATTCGCATTCTTACAGGGCGTCTTTCCAGAAAAAAGCGGGAAACTGAACGTGGTAAGCATTATGGTGCTGAAGTTGCAAATTGCGTTCTTATCGTTGCCGAAAGCTTGGATTACATATGCGCTGAACGCCTACAACCGGTTCTCCTCTCCAGTGCAGAACACCTTGCACATCATGGAGAATTGGTGCTTAATGACCACCTGCGCCAGAAGCTGGCCAACATCAGCCCGTCAACCATCAAAAGAATGTTGGTAAATTCAGATAAACCTAAAAGCAAAATTGCCTTCCGCAAAGCTCCCCGAAAAAGAAATACGAGCTTAAAAAGCACCATTCCTATCCGCATCATTCCCCATGAAACATGTGAGCCAGGTCATTTTGAGCTCGATACCGTCAAACATTGTGGGACAAACCCTGCTGGATCTTATCTCAATACTTTACAAATGCTGGATGTCGCAACAGGGTGGAGTGAAATTGTGGCCATTTGTGGCAGTTCTTTTCAGGCGATGCAAAATGGCTTTGACTTCATCTTCAAACGGTTACCTTTTCAACCCAAAGAGCTACACCCAGATAATGGCTCAGAATTTATCAATGGCTTTGTTTACAAACAATGGAAACAACTTTATCCTGAAATAGAAATAACCCGTTCGAAACCCTACCGGAAAAATGACAACCGCTTTGTTGAAGAAAACAACAACAGTCTCATCCGAGCTTATATTGGTCACTCAAGACTGGATTCCTTGCCCCAGTTAGCCTGTCTTCGTTCCCTGTATGAAAAACTCTATCTTTATCACAATCTCTTTCTACCGGTTATGAAACTGGTTGATAAGGTGGTTACCGATAAAGGCTTGAAAAGGAAATATGACCTTGCTAAAACACCCCTGGACCGCTTACTGGAAACAGATACCATTGACAATCAAAAGAAAGAGGAACTCTTGGCCCTTAGGCGCAGCATAAACCCACGCCAGTTACGAAAAGAGATTGATAGGCTCATCGATACCCTGCTCAAATTACCCTGCATTGGACCGGATAAAAAGCTCAATTACTACGACACAATCATCAATGTTAATGAACCCTTGGTAACATTATCAAATGACCTAACAATCAACGTTCGGTAACATTATCATTTGACTTGACACT
>CAZUZM010000167.1:0-1367 GCA_964624615.1 uncultured Anaerolineaceae bacterium | reverse complement strand
GGAAGACCGTAAACAGAGTGCTTTGGCTGCCATTGCTCAATTCGATTCAGACCTCGGTGAACTGGAAGAAATTGTGAAGAGTGGTCAGCGAAGTTTTGAATCAGGCAAACTTGAAGGTGAACGATTACGATCTGAACTGAAAACGATTGAGGCGGATTATCAAAAGGCTAAAGAAGCGCTAACCAACGCACGCCGCGACCGACAATCGCTTCGCGAAAGGCGGAATCAGCTGCAAGGACAACTGACGGATACCGAAAAGAAAGGTATTCAACTCAATTCTCATCACAGTGAATTGAAAGAACGCTTGTTGACCCATCAGGCTGAGCTTAAGCAGAATGATAAGATGATCGCTGAGTTGAGCCAATCCTTGGCTGAATTGGATGAAGCGCAAAAGAACGCCAATCTGGCGTTACAGGATAAGCAAAACCTCTTAGACCAAGCCGAGCAAAACCGGATGTCTTTGGAGGCTGAACTTCAAAAGCTGAAAGCTGGCTTTGAAGAAAACAATCAACGGGCCCATCATTTTGAGTTGGAAATAAACAAAGTTTCCAACCAGTTGGCGTTGTTGAGCCAGGCGCAAGAAAGCCTTGCCGGTTTTTCTGAAGGTGCTAAAACCCTTCTGGAAAAGAGCCGTAAGAAAAGCTTATCAAGTGAGTTTGTTGACCTGGTGAGCAAGCTGAATGTGCCTGAAAAATATGAAACAGCGATCACTGCTGCATTGGGTGATGCGATTGATGTTTTGGTTCTTAAGAATGCAGAGCTGAATGTGGAGAGCATTCAACAAGTTTTAGCCGCCGTGGATGACCGTGTTGCCGTGATTGGGCAATCGCCTGCCACGCCCGCATCAAAACCAAGTTTGCCATCTGGTGGCGGGGTCATCGGTTGGGCTACTGAGTTGATTAAACACCAGCCTGAGTTTGATGAGGTTATCGCGGCGTTGCTAGGTCGGTTTGTGTTGGTGGAAGACTTTGCCAGTGCGCAAACGTTGCGCCAGACCCTCAAAGATGTGCATCTGGTTACCTTGCAAGGCGAGGTATTGTTGCAGAATGGGCTGGTGATGCTTGGCAAGAACCGCGGCAGCAGCAAGGTGAGCTACCAACGTTTGCACAAAACGTATCAAAGTGAACTGGATATTTTGCAAAAATCCCTTGAGAGTTGCCATGAAATTGGTGAGAGCATCAAACCAAAAATTCACGATGCGCAAAACAGACTGGTTGCATTTGAGGCGGAACAAAGCGAAGCCCGCAAGGAATTGCTCGGGGCACAGAACACCCTCAATGAACTCAAACTAAAACGGTCCAAATTTGAAGAGCAAAAACAGTGGTTTGCACATCGTCGTGAAGATACGAATCGCGCCATTGGAAAAA
>CAZUZM010000166.1:0-1373 GCA_964624615.1 uncultured Anaerolineaceae bacterium | reverse complement strand
GTTTAGTTGGTCAATTCGGCGAGCGCTTTGCCCGCAATGTTTCCTGTTGCAAATGCCATATGTAGATTATACCCTCCACAAGGGCCATAAACATCAATTGCCTCGCCAATAATGTACAATCCGGCGATGCTCTTTGATTCGAGCGTGTCTGGGTCAAGCGCCTCACTCGCCACACCACCTGCAGTGACTTGACTGTTGCTGTAATCACCGCCACCGGTAACCTCAAACCGCTGCATGCTAAGCACAAACAAAAGCCGCTGAAAATCAGCTTCGCTCAATTGGTGAACCCTTTTTTCAGGTTCCAAACCGGTTTGGGCGATAAAGAAGTCAGTGGCTTTAGGTGCAAAATACCGCAATAAAAGCGCGCGCAAACTAGCTTGGTTGCCCTCATCCGTCGCCGCTTCGGCGAGTTCTTCAATCCAAGGGCCAATGAAGTTTACTTCCAGATACAAAGGTTTTCCTTTATTCTGGTGAACCAAATGGCTCAGATTCATCACACCGGGACCATTAAGCCCCTTTTTTGTAAAGATTACGTTACCGAAACTACGCCCCAGGCAGATTTCGTCATCAAAAATAGCGGTATGCGCATCAAAACGTAAGCCTTGAAGCGCAACAAAAGCTCCCAGATGCACATCAATCGGTCCTAATGCCGGGCTCATCTTGTTCACGGTGTGTCCCACTGCTTTCAAAGCAGGAAACAATTGCCCTTTAGAGCCCAGTTCAGGATAAGATTTCCCGCCACTCGCCAAAACCAATCGATCAAAAACCTCAATACTGGTTTCACCAGTCACTGTATTTTTAAGACTGAGTTCAAACCCAGTCCCTGTTTGATAGGTAAAACCATTCACATTAGTGGCTACGCGCATTAATACGCCTGCCCCCACCAATCTTTCTTCCAAAATGGAAACGACTGATGCGGCACTTTCAGAAAGCGGGTAATACCAGCCATCGTCTGTCTTCTTCAAAGGAATTCCCAGGCGATACATCGCCCGTTCAAGGTCTTCGACTGCAAAGCGTTCTAAAATCCTTTGGGTCCAATCTGGGTCAGGTCCATGATAGGCAGCCGCATGAACACCGTCATTGCTGATGTTACACCGCCCCGAACCGGTCACCAAGAGCTTGCGGCCGACTTTAGGTTCACCCTCAAAGAGCACCACTTGCGTTAGCCCCCTGCCTAAGCCTCGGGCTGCTTCAAGAGCAGCCATCATGCCCGCTGGACCCGCACCAATAATGGCTACGCGCATATGCTAAAAGCTCACCAAACCACGCCGCAATGCAACCACTACCGCTTGCGTCCGGTCAGAAACATCCAGCTTGGTAAACAAACCGCTCAAATAATTTCGCACCGTGCCTTCAGACAAGAAGAGCCTTTG
>CAZUZM010000165.1:0-1385 GCA_964624615.1 uncultured Anaerolineaceae bacterium | reverse complement strand
ATCGCTAAAGCTTTACTGAACCCCCGGTCTAACCGGGGGTTTTCTTAAATAAAAATAAATTCATTTCTCAACGCATGAAAACCCGTGGGGTCAGCTGGAGTGTGGAAGGTGCTACAGCGATGTCAGTATTACTAAGATACCAAAAGGAGCTTTTTGAACATAGCTTCCATTATGAAGAAAACAAAAAGAAAAGGAAAGAAGAAAAACATAAAAGACGAAAAATACAAGAAACAGCAACGGTACCTCAAGCTAGCTTCCCAATTCTGAAAAACGGAAAAATGTCAGCCCCTTATGCTAAAATGTTCAAGTCCATCAGCTTTTTGGACCTTCCTCTTTAACAAAAATACGGGAATATGAAACAGATACCTAAACTTATGACAAATGCCATATTAACTATTGAAATGATCTCCGACCTCGCTAATACAGTAAAACAAGCCGATTAAGTCCATTTTTTGGGAGTTTTTCATCAATTTTGACACTAAAAACACCTCTTTTTATATATGACCGCTTAGTCACACGGATTTTTGAACAATAACGCCTATTAAAGACAATGGCTGATTCCCAAGTGACTGGTTAGTCACATGGGAAAGCGCTATTTTAACTCACTACATTCCAGACATTTACCAGACTCTGCTGCTTGACTCTCTTTCTTTTAGTAATCACTTTCAGAGAAATGCCCACCTATAAACCATCAAAATAAAATTACCCATTGTTGGGCTTAAAGTTGTTTTTGATTCAGGCATCGAATCTGTCAATTCTCAATAAAAATAAAGTAAACTAGTATTATGGAAATTATTTGCTTGGAGGCAATGTGAAACTTCTTTACAAGGGTAAAACCAAAGACGTATACGAGTTGGACGACTCACAAGTTCTGCTCAAGTTCAAAGACGACATGACCGGTAAAGATGGTGTTTTTGACCCCGGTGAAAACCAAGTTGGTCTCAGCATCGAAGGCATGGGCAAAACCAACCTGCTCTTGACCGACCGTCTATACAAACTATTCGAGGCACATGACATCCCCACCCACCGCGTCAGTTCTGACATCGAAAAAGCAGAAATGGTTGTGCTCAAATGCCGTCCCTTTGGCAATGGGCTTGAAGTCATTTTTCGTAACTTTGCCGTAGGTTCCTTCATCCGTCGATATGGCAGCTATGCCAGCGAGATGATGCCCCTTGAAGACTATGTCGAATTTACCCTAAAAGATGATCAACGCCAGGACCCGCTAATCACCAAAGAGGGACTTATTGCCTTGGGATTACTAACTGAAGAGCAGTACGACTATCTGGTCTCCCAAACCAAAAAAATCTCAAAGCTTTTAACAACTTACATTCATGAACGCGGTGGTCAGCTGATTGACCTCAAAGTCGAATTTGGCATCACCACAA
>CAZUZM010000164.1:0-1430 GCA_964624615.1 uncultured Anaerolineaceae bacterium | reverse complement strand
TCAGCCATAAAGTGGCGCAGGACTTCAGGCGCCCAGGTAACACGCAAGCCCTTGATATTTTTGGGGTTATCCATCACCTTTTTGGCAACCTCGCCAATAAAATCAAGGTGGCTTCGGGTATAAACACGGCGTGGAATAGCAAAGCGTACCAGTTCCAAAGGCGCGTAAACTTGCTCGCCGGTTTCAGGATCGGTGTGTTCAAACATCAGGCTGCCAATCTCAACTGTTCGTATACCGCCTTCTATATATAAGGCGTTTGCCAATGCCACCGCGGGGAATTGAGACTTGGGAATCCAGGGCAAGGCCTTACCCGCATCCACATAAACCGCATGACCACCGGTAGGCTTATACACTGGCAGTCCCGCAGCACTCAAAACCTCACCCAAGTAGCGGGTGTGCGCTTCGCGGTAGTTGAGGTATTCTTCGTCAGTGCCTTCATACAGGCCCACTGCCAGGGCGTCCAAATCGCGTCCGGCCAAGCCACCGTAGGTTAAAAAACCTTCGTGCACGATCAAATTCGCGCCAATCAGGCCCTTCAGTTCTTTGTCACGGAAAGCCACAAAGCCACCGATGTTGACAATGGCATCCTTCTTGGAGCTCATCGTACAGCCATCAGCATACGAGAACATCTCGCGCACGATTTCGCGCACAGGCACGTCCTTATACTTCGGATCACGGATTTTGATGAACCAGGCGTTTTCTGCAAAACGGCAGGCATCCAGGAAAAAGGGAATACCATATTTCTTATAAATTTCAGCAGTGCCGCGGATGTTATCCATCGAAACGGGTTGACCTGCGTTGGAGTTGTTGGTGATGGTGAGCATGCCCAATGGGATCTTATCAACACCGACACG
This sequence comes from uncultured Anaerolineaceae bacterium, assembly GCA_964624615.1. Classification (GTDB taxonomy): domain Bacteria; phylum Chloroflexota; class Anaerolineae; order Anaerolineales; family Anaerolineaceae; genus Mesolinea. The sequence goes on along the minus strand of CAZUZM010000164.1, from coordinate 576 downwards.
TTGGATAAGGGCTTCTAATTTTTCCAGGTCCATATTGCCTTTGAAATCAGCAATTAAGTCAGAATCAGCTGATTCTGCAACAGGCAAATCAACTGGGTTTGCGCCCAAAACCTGCAAGTTGCCCATGGTGGTGTCAAAGTGACGGTTATTGGGCACCGTATCGCCTGCTTTTACCAAGGCACCAAAGAGCATGCCTTCCGCGCCACGACCTTGATGGGTGGGCAGAACATATTCGAAGCCTAAGATATCCTTAATGGCGTTTTCAAAGCGATAATAGCTCTTCGAGCCAGCATAAGCCTCATCGCCGCGCATGATGGCGGACCATTGTTCGTCGCTCATCGCGCCAGTACCGGAGTCGGTAAGCAAGTCAATAAAAACATCTGCGCCAGGGAGGGCGAAAACATTGTATTTCGCTTTTTTTAAGGCTTCAACGCGTTCTTCACGCGTGGTCATTTTAATGTTTTCCACAACTTTGATGCGGAAGGGTTCGATGAATGGAATAGTCATAGTGATCTCCTTAGGTTTAGTTGGTCAATTCGGCGAGCGCTTTGCCCGCAATGTTTCCTGTTGCAAATG
>CAZUZM010000163.1:0-1442 GCA_964624615.1 uncultured Anaerolineaceae bacterium | reverse complement strand
ACACCACCGTCCAAAACGCGCAAGGAGCGTTGCACTTCGGCGGTGAAGTCGATATGACCGGGGGTATCGATGAGGTTCAGGCGGTGGCCTTTCCACTCAGCGGTAACCGCGGCAGAAACGATGGTAATGCCGCGTTCGCGTTCTTGAGGCATCCAGTCAGTGACGGTGGTGCCTTCATCCACATTACCAAGGCGGTAGGTTTTGCCGGTATAAAACAAAATCCGCTCGGTCGTGGTTGTTTTACCAGCGTCAATATGGGCAATGACGCCAATATTGCGATATCGATCAAGCGGAAATTCTGTCATTTCAAACTCTAGTAAAGTTAAAGTACGGCCGTATTACATACGGAAGTGAGAGAACGCACGGTTGGCTTCGGCCATCTTGTGGGTTTCCTCTTTTTTGCGGATGGAAGCGCCTTGATTTTCGGCTGCGTCCATCAGTTCAGCTGCAAGCTTTTCCGGGTAGGATTTGCCAGAGCGTGAACGGGATGCGGAGATGATCCAGCGCATAGCCAAAGTAACGCGACGTTCGGGCGAAACTTCCATAGGCACCTGGTAGGTTGAACCACCGACACGGCGGGGGCGAACTTCCATAAGTGGGCTCACGTTCTTGAGCGCGGCGTCAAAGACTTCAATGCCTTCTTTGCCGGTTTTTTCAGTGATCATATCCAAAGCTTCATAAACCATGCTGGTGGCGAGGCTTTTCTTGCCATTGAGCATGATGCGGTGGATGATCATCTGCAGATGTTTACTGTTGAATCGAACATCGGGTTCGACCTGTCGTTTTTCGGGTTTAATCCTTCTTGACATTATGGCTCCTAATCTAAACGAACCTAAGCCACCCTCATCAAGGGCGCCAGGTTTGCTCTATTATTCTTTCTATGACTCCGCGCGTTTTGTACCGTATTTCGAGCGAGCTCGTTTACGATTGTTGACGCCAGTCGAGTCCAAGGTACCACGCACAATGTGATAGCGCACACCGGGCAAGTCTTTAACTCTGCCACCGCGCACCAACACAACACTGTGCTCTTGCAATTGATGACCTTCGCCAGGGATGTATGCGGTCACTTCCATACCATTGGAAAGACGCACACGAGCGATTTTACGCAAAGCCGAGTTAGGCTTCTTGGGGGTCATTGTACGCACGATGGTGCACACACCACGTTTCTGAGGCGCGCCCTTGGGTTGGCGGGTGCGACGTTGTTTCTCAGAGTTGAGCGTATATTGCAGAGCAGGTGATTTGCTCTTGGATTTCTTAGTTTTTCGACCATGTCGAACCAATTGGTTTATTGTTGGCACTTTTTCTTTCTCCGTACTTACTAAACTCTTCAATTATTAATCATTAAGGTCCATTTTATAAATGACCCTTCATTTCTTACCATTCAGGCACGGCAAATCCGTCCGTCTGCCTGATTGACGAAAGAGAATTCTAACACGCCGTTA
>CAZUZM010000162.1:0-1452 GCA_964624615.1 uncultured Anaerolineaceae bacterium | reverse complement strand
TTTATCTACCGCGGTGTAGGCAGCAGGATTGACGATGACATCCGGTTTTGCTTCGAGCACAACTTCACGCAGACTGAGCGGTTTGCTAAAGTCGACCTCAGGGTAGTCCAAGGGAATGATTTCACCCAAAGGACTAAGGGTTTGTTGAAGCTCCCAACCAAGCTGACCGTTTTTAGCGAAAAGAAGGATTTTTTTCATGTCAAAATTTTCCTATTAGATTCAGGTGTTTGATTGAGTGTTGAGTAAAAGCCGATTTCCTTCTATTTTCAAGGTTTGTTGACTAGGCGCAATTTGCCTGTTTTCTAACAGCAGGTCGGCAAAAATCTTTTCTATTGGAATATCATTTTTTATGTTCTTTAGTTTTAAGCTGGAATCCAAAGCGATAGGCACATTTTTTAATTTAGATGTGTATGAACCTTCGGTTAGAAAATTTTCTACCCAGCCTGGGGGAATTATCGGTTTGCCAAACTGATATAAAGCCAGCGCCGACACCATTGATTTCACTGACAATCCATCTCGCAAGAATAATTCCAGGAAACGCTTAAACTGATAGCTTTCGCCGGGATTTATCTCATTGTTTAGTAAGTTCTTAAACTCCATGGTAATAGCCTTTTTTATAAGCTGTCGGCGAGAACGTATCGGAAGGTGCAACATCTTCCCCAAAGGTTTCATGGTAATCAGATTTTGCGATTTGTCCAAAGCAATATGATGTCCGAGTGAGACTCTTACATTTTTTTCTTTTATCAAATTTATTGGGAGGACGACTTTTGTGAATATGGACTCTTCATTGGAAACGTGAAGGTTTGATCTGGGACTTAGTTTTTCGTTAACCCAACTTTTGCGGTTAATGGCATTGACCCAGTTGAAATAGAAAGCCTCATGAGGTTCTCTCGGTGTTTCTATTAATCTTGTTTCTAATTCTTCTCTGCTTTTTGCTATGATGAATTCATCGGCATCAAGGGGAAAAAGATAGTCGAAATCATCAGCTGAAAATCGGTCGATCAGAAAATTCATTATCTGTTCCTGAAGGAAGAAATTGGAATCCATCTGATAATAGGTCCAATGTTTGCGTTGAGTGACAGCCTTTATGATTAATTCTCTGCTGCCATCTATGGAACGATGGTCTATTAGAAAAACTTCATCAAAGAGGGCATCACAATGACGCAAAAAAAGCGGAAGAACATCCAGTTCATTGCGTACCAATGAAACTGCACGAAGCTTAAGTTTTGGTTTATAGCCAAACATACTATGAAATCTCACCATTTGCTAAGCGCATCAGATATTGGCCGTAGTCATTGCTGATGGTTTCTTGGGCACATTTATTGAGCCCATCGCGGTCTATAAAGCCCATGCGATAGGCAATTTCTTCGACACATGAAATCATCATGCCTTGGCGATCTTCAACCGCTTGGACGTAATTGCTAGCTTGCAAAAGGCTTTGATGTGTACCGG
>CAZUZM010000161.1:0-1512 GCA_964624615.1 uncultured Anaerolineaceae bacterium | reverse complement strand
TTTTGGGTGCGGCTTTGAGCAATCGCCTGGCGCGTGAGGGACATACCGTGCGAGTTTTGGACGATTGTTCGGCTGGTGAGCGAATGCGCCTATTGCCTGAGGTGCAGTTCACTGAAGGTGATATCAACGAAAAAACTTTGCTGTGGAAGCTTTTACAGGATGTAGATTGTGTTTTTCATCTGGCGGCTAAAGTTTCTGTTTCGGAGTCGGTGCTTTTTCCACGAGATTACAATCATGTGAACGTGGGTGGAACCGTTACCCTTATGGAAGCGGTGCGCGATACGCATGTGCGCCGTGTGGTGATGGCATCCAGTGGCGCGGTTTATGGCGCACAGGATGAGGTGCCTTATGAGGAAAACGCTGTTGTACACCCGGGTTCGCCTTATGCGGTGTCCAAACTCTCGGCGGAGTATTACCTGCGCACAATTGCCGAGGAGACTAAGGTCGAAGCGGTGTGTTTGCGCATCTTCAATGCTTATGGACCTGGTCAACGGGTGACTTTATCCAATCCGCCTATTATCCCCAACTTTCTCAAACACTCCTTGAGCAATGGCTCGATTGTAATCCATGGCGATGGCAGCCAAACGCGTGATTATGTTTATTTGGATGATGTGATCGATGCCATGATTTCTGCCAGCAAGGCGCATGGCGTGGACCAGGAAGTGATTAATATCGGCAGTGGTGTGGAGACAAGCGTGGCAGAATTGGTCCGCTTGGTGCGTTTGGTAACCGACCGCAAACCAGAGCAGATTTTCAACCCCAAGCGGGGTGGTGGCGCGGACCGCATGTGTGCGGATATCAGCAAGGCCGGCCGCCTGTTGAACTATGTGCCCAAGGTACCCCTGGAAACCGGCTTGCGCTTGACGATTGAAAAAGATCCCCTTTTACAGGTTTGAGAGACATTAGATATTTTAAGCTTTTAGTATAGATAGTGCTTATTGAGGCAGCATGTTTAGACGAAAAAAAGATACCCCTAGTTTTACACCCGTCGTTAAATCACCCAGTCAAATCGGCACGGTGATTGGTGCCGGCATGAGTTGGGCTGGAGACCTGAGCGGTGAGGGTGGTGTGCGCATTGAAGGTAGCGTGACCGGCGAGATTGTGGTACGTGGCACGGTGGTGATTGGCGAGACCGGCAAAGTGGCTTGCAAGACGCTTAAAGCAGAAACCTTGGTTGTGGCAGGATGGGTGCAGGGCGATGTGGTGTGCCAAAAGCTTGAAATCCGCTCCACGGGCCGGGTGTGGGGCGATGTTGTGACGATGTCGTTTAGCAGTGAAGACGGTGCATTCTTAAGAGGAACGATGAAAATGGAAGAGCGGATTGACATTCCGCTGCCTGGTGACCAACCCATGACTCCAAATGCTGATCTTACCCAAAACGAAAGGCCACCTGAAACATCATCAGATGGTCTCTAAAGATTTCCTAAAAAAGCAAACCTAGAAAAAACTATTCTTTGACATAGGTCAAGGTCATGCTTGCGCTGCGGTTGATGGCGTCGGCGAACATGAAAT
>CAZUZM010000160.1:0-1526 GCA_964624615.1 uncultured Anaerolineaceae bacterium | reverse complement strand
GCACAACAAGCTAATAAAGCCAAAGCTGAAAGACCATCATTTTCGTTTTTGTTTAAGCGTTCTGGCAAGGTCTTGATAGCACTGTAAACCAGGCTTTCAAATTGAGCTGCCATTTTTTGGTGGGACTGGTCACCCTCTCTCAAGCCAGCCATGCCGACATGTAGGGTACTAAACGCCAGCCAGGCGTCCTCGGCTGAACCATCAAGGGCAAATGCGGCATTTTTGAGATGTGCCAAAAGTTCGTCACGCATCTTAAGAGACAGGTTTTGCCAGGCTTGGGTATCGCCATGCTGGGCGAAGGTCTCAAAAAAGAGAGGCGCATAAATGGCGCGTTTGTGGTCTTCGGGCTCGATGCTTTCTTGAAGCTTTAAGAGGGCATCTAAGCGGTAGTTGATGACATTGCCATAATTGAAGAACTCACCCTCACGCCACTGTTTTTGTGCCATCATCAGGCTGTAAACAATCCAGGCTTCGGCGTGCGGGTCGGCTTCCAGCTTGGGAGGCGCGGTCATATCGGGCATCGTATACCATGAGCTCAGGTCTTCGCTATCACTGCTAGGGTATGCCACGACAAAGGTGAGCAGACGTTCAAACCGGTCTGGGGCTGAAAGATCATCACCGGACATCAGCACCGATTGAAGCATGCCCAGGGCTTGACCCATCGAAGTGGTGGTCACTTGGTAGCGCAGTCGTCGTCGCTCTACACCCACGCGCATAAAAGCCCCACGCGCGTCATAGGTTGGCAAGAAATTGGGTTCCAGCCACTGGCGATAGCGTTGGCGGATGGTTTCCTCACGGTCTGCCTTGCCTCCGTGGGATGCCAGGGTTGCAGCGCTTGAAAGTGTAACTTGTTGGGGAAACGGTTTATGGCTTTCCCGGCGGTGTTCAATGGCGTTCTGTTGGCGCTTATCCTTGGTTTTTTTGATGAAGATCATCGCAATCCCAAAAAGCAGAAAAGCTAAGAGAATGCTACCAAGAAGCTTGAACATATAGGGTATTTCAATCGCGTTTGGCATTTTTATCCTTTGAATAACCACCAGAACGAGGCTTTCGGGATGAATCCTGGGACCTTTGGCGTTCATCATGACTGCGTTGACGTTCGCCACCGTAGCGATTGGTATCACGTGGGGGTCGATTGCCATCTTGTCGAGGTTTACGGTCTGGATCGTAGGGTCGATGCTCACGCGGTGGCCGGTCGCCTTCATCCCGCTTTGGCTTGCGGTCGGGGTCGTAAGGTCGACGCTCGAAAGGTGGCCTGTCACCACCTTCCCGTCTTGGTTTACGGTCGGGATCGTAGGGTCGACGCTCGAAGGGTGGTCTGTCACCACCTTCCCGTCTTGGTTTGCGGTCGGGATCGTAGGGTCGACGCTCGAAGGGTGGTCTGTCACCACCTTCCCGTCTTGGTTTGCGGTCGGGATCGTAGGGTCGACGCTCGAAGGGTGGTCTGTCACCACCTTCCCGTCTTGGTTTGCGGTCGGGATCGTAGGGTCGACGCTCGAAGGGTGGTCTGTCACCACCTTCCCGTC
>CAZUZM010000159.1:0-1666 GCA_964624615.1 uncultured Anaerolineaceae bacterium | reverse complement strand
CCACGCGCGGTACCGGTCAGGTTGCCACCACCAGCATGGGTGATGATGACCGCATCGGGGTCCTTGCCATATCGTGTACGAACTTGCTCAGCGATTTCAGTACCCAGGGTCTCCACACCGCGAATGCCAAAAGGCGTGTAAAGGCTGGCGTTAAAGAAACCGGTTTGTTCAAGGGTGAGCAAATGGATATAGAAAAGCTCGGGACCGACGGTCAGTTTAATGACTTCAGCGCCATAAGCTTCGCATTTGCGGCCTTTTTCAATGATTTCGGGTTGACCGACACCACGCGAATCGAAGACTTCTTGAATGACGATACATTTCAAGCCACGCTGATTAGCCTGGCTGGCCACACCGGCGCCATAGTTACCGCTGGTGGCAGCCACAACGCCCTTAAAGCCTTTTTTGGCGGCTTCATAAACAGAAAGGGCTGCGCGGCGCGCCTTAAAACTGCCCGAGGCGTTAGCGGCTTCGTCCTTCAGCAGGATGCGCGCGCCTTTGCCAGGTGCAGAAATCTTGCGCACGGCTTCGGTCAAACGGGTGAGCTCAAAAAGTGGCGTGGAGCCGACTTTGGTTTCACTTTGCACACGGACGATTTCTTCGTGGGTGTAACCGGTATCACGCATCATGCGTTCGTAATCGAAGGCAATCGGGCTGATGACATAGTCGTCATAGTCCATGCCCACAGAGGCTTTCATAATGTCGTTGCTGCGCGCCATGACGGCGGCATAACTGTTATCACGCTGGGTCATTATGCCTCCTCATCAATGCCAATATGCAGCAGTTCAGGCATGGTTGTGCCAAAGCTGTGGCTATAGCTGGGGTTGACGGTGACCAGTGTGCCCTCATGCTCACGGCCAATCAAAGAGCGGATGGTCACAATGTCGCCGAGTTCGGCATCTGCAGTCAAAAAACCGCTCATGCGCAGGACATACGGTGTCTTTTTGGTATCTTCGGGTAGGTTGGTGGCCCGCTGTTCCGGTTCGAGAACGGTGCGCTTTATTTCTACCCATGTTCCTTTTTCTACTTTTGCCATGGGTGATTAAACCCTTCGGGTATAAGCAGTTTCGCCCATCAAAGCGGCGGGTGTGGGCAGGTCGATCATGCGTTTGAGGCCAGGGGTGGCAGCAAAAACGTGAGGAATCATATTGACGGCGATGCCTTGGGTGGCGATACCACCAGCGTATTCGGGCGTGATAGCCATGTGCACTTCGGGGGTGCCGTAAATGTTGATATAGTCGCCAGTATCTTGGCCTTCAAGTTGGGGATGAACTTGTTGGGGGTGGATCAGGCGGATGACTTCTTTGTCACCACGATAGCCGATACCAATATGCGCACAACCAGCCACCATGCCAGGTTCGATGACCACATGGGGAGTCTCACGGCGCACTTTGCTGACGATGGGTTCACGGATTTCTTCGATGCGATCAACACCCAAACCGATGGCGTCGCTGATCATGCGAATGGATTCGGGGAAGCCAACATGGCCCACAATGGTGCCGGCGGCAACGCCTGCACGGAAGGCTTCAGGGCTGGTGCCCACGCCTTGGGTTTCCATGACGGTGGGACCGTAGGGGCTAAGATCATTGACACGGGAAGCTTCGATGCGTTCCACGTCATGGCAACCACCGCTAAGCATAACGACCATCAGGTCAAGCACGTAACCGGG
>CAZUZM010000158.1:0-1755 GCA_964624615.1 uncultured Anaerolineaceae bacterium | reverse complement strand
ACTAACGCTTGGTGTAGGTAGGAGCCTTGCGAGCGCGTTTGAGACCTGGCTTCTTGCGTTCCTTAACACGGGCGTCTCGGGTTAGCAAGCCCTTGTCGCGTAAGGCAGTGCGCACGTTTTCGTCTTCAGAGACCAAAGCGCGAGCGAGACCAAGTTTTACGGCATCACGTTGACCACTAACGCCACCACCCATGACCTTAACGGTCACGTCGTAAGCGCTTGGGCTCTTACCGGTCGCTTCGATGGCTTCCAAAATGGCGGGGATATCGCCACTGCGAGGGAAGTACTCTGCGATGGGTCTGTCATTGACGGTAATCAGGCCACTGCCTTCGTAGATGCGAACACGAGCAGTGCTCTGTTTGCGTCGTCCAATAGCTTCGATGTATTGTGCCATAATTCCTCTTTATTTCTCCTGAACCAATGGTTTTGGATCCTGGGCTTCATGGGGATGCTCGGGGCCAGCATAAATCTTGAGGTTGCTCAGATAGCGAGCAGTGAGCTTATTTTGGGGCAACATACCACGCACCGCAAAGCGGATGATGCGGTCGGGATGGGTTTCCATCATGCGTTCATAAGTCACTTCGCGAAGGCCACTGGGATATCCCGTATGACGTCGGTACATTTTTTGGGACGTGCGGGTGGGGTTGGCATGAATTTTTTCAGCGTTAACCACAACCACATGATCACCCAACACCACACCAGGTGTGAAATCGGGTCGATGTTTGCCCACCAAGATCTCAGCAATTTTAGTAGCTAAGCGACCAAGCGTCTGACCGCTGGCGTCTACCAGAAACCATTCGCTCTCAGGTGTTCCTTTAGGGACGTAAGTTTTATCCACTTTTACTTTCTCCGTTTTCTACATTCACCCGGTTACATGTCCGGGAATTCCTTTTTATCACTTTCCTCGCAGAAGGCTGCCATGGGGTATGCCACGTTCATCAGGCATAAGCCGCGCGCAGGAGCCAGGCTCACAATTCCTGTTTCGCCTTCTTCAAGCCCAATCCGGACAGTTTCAAGCGGTAGCTCTCCCAAGCCAATTTTGACGACCACATAAACGATACGTCGCACCATGTGGTAGAGAAAAGCATTACCGATAATCGTAAAATGCTGTTCATCTCCCACTGGGTGCCATTTGGCTTCAAAGAGCTCGCGCTTGGTGCTGCCGTCTTCTTTGAGCGCACGACCAAAAGCCCGAAAGTCCCATTCGCCAATCATGGCTCGGGCTGCTTCGTTCATTTGGTCCAAGCTCGGGGCTTGGTCCAGCCGCCAGGCAAAAGCATCGCGCAGGGGGTCTCGCTGGCTCTGAAAATAGAGCCGATAGCGATATTCCCGCTGCTGGGCGTCGTAACGCGGGTGGAAGGCAAAAGGCACTTCCGCCGCATCTTGCACAGCGATGTCAGAAGGCAGGTTGGCATTCATCGCTTTCATAAGCTTATAAGTGCCATGCTTCCAATCAAAGTTGAAGCTAATCACCTGCCCCAGGGCGTGCACGCCGCTGTCGGTTCGACCGGCTGCCATGATGGCGCGGCCAGTCCAACCCAGCTTGCGTAACGCATCTTCCACCGTGCCTTGCACCGTTTCTTTATGCGCCTGGCGCTGAAAGCCCGCGTATTGCGTGCCTTCGTATGCGAGGATAAGTTTGTAATGTGCCATGCCCTTCAACTTTCCAGAAAGGCCAAATCAATCCATTTTTTTACTCAGAAACCAGCTCTAAAAGCGCCATTTCAGCGTTGTCGCCGAGGCGTGGGCCAGTTT
>CAZUZM010000157.1:0-1841 GCA_964624615.1 uncultured Anaerolineaceae bacterium | reverse complement strand
AAAATCCAATAGAACATGCCCTGGTATAGCGCACCGTAAGAGCGCGCGTCGTTAATCACCTTACCCCAAGTGGGAACCGTGGGGTCACCCAGACCGAGCAGGGCCAGCGAGGCTTCCAAGAAGACATAAGAAGGAACCGCTGAAACCAAGCCTGGAATCAACATGGGAATAATACGGGGGATCATATAGCGGGTGATAATGCGCAAGTCGTTGGCACCATAGGCTTTGGCAGCCTCAATGTAGGTCGATTCCTTGACCTGCAAGAAAATAGCCCTCTGCGACTTGATCGCCCCGGAGAAGATATTCAGAAGAATGGTCACCACCAAGAGCGTCCAAATACTCCTCGAATAGAACGTACCTACCATAATAAGGATCGCCAGATAGGGTATGACCATGTTCACTTCGGTAATGCGCTGAATGAGTTCATCCAGCCAGCCGCCAAACCAAGTACCGATTGCGGCAATGAACATGGTAATCAATGAGGTTCCCAACGCGGCGGTCAAACCAAAAGCCAAAGCAATTGGCGCGCCCCACATCATGGCAACTTTAAGGTCACGGCGCATATGGTCGGTACCAAAGGCGCCAAAAACGCGACCGAACAAAACCATTTCCACATTGACGTCTGTTTCTTCTTCAAACGTGGTGGTTTTGATGTTTACTTTATAAGTACCCTTATTGGTTACGGGTGGGTCAGACTCGACAACTGAGAAGATACCTTCCATCGTATTAGCCACCAGACGCTTGTGCAATCGGTTCAGGCTGGTGCGTAATTTCTCGTCCTGTTCAAAACGGATATTTTGCTTCTGGGAAATACCAGTGCTAATAATCTTTATTTCTTCACCACTTGGTGTGGTCACCGTAATGTCCGCAAAGGGATTTCTCTCTTTGTAGTTAGTATCAAAGTAGAGGTAGATATCCTGAGGCAAAGCATTGTAGTTATAGTCAAAGGTGTAGGTAAAGACAATCGTCTTTCCACCTTCAGCGCGAGGGGTCACTTCTTTTGTAAAGTTTGGATCCTCTCCAGCTTTGGCATCCAAAGAAACTGGCAACTTGTCTTTCCTGAACCAGTTAATCCAGGTCGGTCTGGCATTTCTTGGGTTCTTATAGACCACAGCCTCGCTTGCACGCCACATGCGAATCGCTTCGCCATAGGGGATCTTCCAAATCGTGTAAATTGAGAACAAAATCAACCCTAATACAACGATCAGGCCAAAAACCGCGGATGGATACCGGGCAAAATCTTTTAATGATTCTTTTAATCGTTTCATCTTATTTGCCTCCGCCCAATTTCACTCTGGGGTCTACCATGGCATAGAGGAGGTCCAGGAAGAATACAGTAATACCCAGAAGGTATGCTTGAATAATCGTTGTTCCAACGATAACAGCCGTATCGTATTTACTTACGGCCGTGTAAATCGTGGTACCCAGCCCTGGCCATAGGAATACCGTTTCGGTCAAGGTCGCACCCGTCCAAATACCGACCAAAAGCAGCGCGAAACTGGTAATAATATTGGGCAAAGTTGGACGAAGAATATAGCGTCTTTCAATCGCGCGAGCGCTCAAACCTTTTGCCTTGGCCATATCCACATAGTCTTCACTTGAATAAATCAAGAAGAAGGTTCTCCAGGAGTAGGTGCTGATGAAGAAACCGGAAATAAACAAGGACACAGCCGGCAAGATAAGGTGCCTCAGCACACTCAGGAAATATCTAAACTTAGTCGGAGGTGGTGGAGCAGCTACCATACCACTGAAAGGTAATAGCTTTAACCACGCCGCAAAAATCAAGATAAGAAAGATGCCATAGAACCATGGTGGAATAGAGGAGGTTGGAGAAAGAGCAA
>CAZUZM010000156.1:0-1876 GCA_964624615.1 uncultured Anaerolineaceae bacterium | reverse complement strand
ATAAAATGATTGCCGGCGCGCAAGCCCTCGAGCTGCCTATCCTGCTTACTGCGCAAGCACCTCACAAAATTGGTCACACCACCGATGAAGTGCGTGCACTCTTACCTGACCTACACGAATATGACCGTATTGGTTTTAGCATCATGACCAGCCCAGAAATTGAAAAAGCCCTCAAAGAGTCCGAGAAAAGCCAGATCATTCTGTGTGGTTTCGAAAGCCATATCTGTGTCTATCAAAGCGCGATAGAGCTGATGGAAGAAGGTTACGAAGTCTTCATCCTGGTTGATGCGGTGTCATCCCGTGACCCTCAAAACAAAGCCTACATCCTACAAGAAATGCTGGCCGAAGGCGCGCACCTCATCAATGTCGAAACCGCCCTTTATGCCCTGATGCGCGACGCCAATCACCCCGCTTTTCGAACCATTTCGAAGATTGTAAAATAAGTTATCCAATATAAAACCGCTCAGCATGTTTGCTGAGCGGTTTTCCTTTTAATTTTCGATATCTACTGTCGGGCTTCGACGGTCAATGAAATATCCTTTTCCTGTCCATTGCGGATGACGGTGAAAACGACCACATCACCCACATTTTTATTGACCACGATGTAATTAAACATCTCGCTAAAGTCCTTCACCGAAATGCCATCCACAGCGATAATTAAATCGCCACCTTTGTAGTACCCCGCCGCCTGAGTTGGAACACTTCCACCCTGCAAACCGGCTTTCTCAGCAGGTCCACCCGCAATAACATCGCTCACATAGACGCCTGTTGAGCGAGGCAATTCCAGCGCTTCTTGCAAAGCTAAGCTTATATTACTTAAACTGCTCATGCCTAAATAGGGATATTCAAACTTACCTTTCTCAATCAAAGCCGGCACAACTTTGCGGGCGATATTGGAAGAAATTGCAAAGCCGATACCCGTGTTAATCACATCGCCACTCGAGGTAATCCCCGAAGAGCGAATCGCTTGATTCACGCCCACGACTTCCCCTTGCAGGTTAAGAAGCGGCCCACCCGAGTTACCCGGGTTAATCAAAGCGTCTGTCTGGATGGTATCCGCAGATGAAAAATAGCCACCTGTGGTAGCCTGACGCATCGAGTCCAAAGTCCGTCCACGCGCCGAAACGACACCCACGGTCATAGTGCCTTTCAAACCATAAGGGTTGCCAATCGCGGCAACTGTTTGGCCAACCTTTACCTGGTCTGAGTCGCCAAAAGCCAATGGCACCAGTTCTTTAGCATCAACATCCACTTTAAGCACTGCCAGGTCGGAGTCCATATCCGTGCCAACAATAGTCGCGTAGCTTTTAACACCGGACACAAAATGAACCTCGATGTTACCCTCGGTCTTCACCACGTGGTAATTCGTGACGATGTGCCCTTGCGTATCGATAACGAAGCCTGTACCTTGCCCACTGCCGGACGCACCGGCGACTTGAATGGACACCACACCAGGGCTAACGTGTTTATAGAGCGCTTCCAACAAACTCTGAGAATCGCCAAGATTAACGTCAGCTGAGTTGTTCGACAGAATCGGTTCTTTTTGTGGTACTTCGGTGGCTGGGACGGCTGTTGGCTGTCCTTGTAACATTTTTTCACTCTGTTCCCTCAATTGGGTTCCCAGTCGGGCGGCTAAGTTCGTAAACGCACACCCACTAAGGACCGCAAAAATCAGAATGAGTGCCATAATTTTACTGATTGTTTTTTTAGTCATGCTTACCTCTCTCATGATGATTAGGTCTATTGTAGCCTGCAAGTATTTAGATTTTATTAATTTTTTCGATAAAGGGCGAGATGAAAACCCTCGATTAAACAAAAATGCCCCTGAAATTACAGTAACTTCAAGGGCATTTACAATCGCTTTACACTAACTCAA
>CAZUZM010000155.1:0-1912 GCA_964624615.1 uncultured Anaerolineaceae bacterium | reverse complement strand
AAAAATACCAAAAATCACGCCAAAAAGCACACCAAAAACCCACCAAAAAAACACCAAAAACCACACGATAAACACACCAAAAATCACACCACAAACACACCAAAAAGCCGCTCTTTTCCCATAAATAATAGACGTGTGACCATAAATAAACGCCCGTCCAGCCGATATGACATTTGTCATATTTCTCAAAAATTGCCTATGCCCGAGTGCTAAATCGTGTTATGATTTATCGAATAATTAACCAATGTAAGATGAAGATTGAGGTTAATCTGCAGAGGCAATTTATGCAGCGTGGGAATTGTAGTTTGATGAGAGTTGTTCATTAATATCATGTATAAGGATGTATAATCTTTGTGTCTGATACAGAGGGTGGAATAGGTTATAACACTTTTATGTCTTTCCTCTCGACAACATTTGATAACATGCAATTTTTATGGCATTTTGAGCTTTATGCAACAAAGGTAGAAAAATTAATTTTTTGCTCATCTTTATCGGGATGGGCTCATGGGAGGAAGCTGTGAAGAAGCATTACCAAACAATTCTAAACATAGTCGTTCTGGTTCTTTTGATCCTGAACCCACTGGCGAGCTTTGCACCGCGTGCGGTTGAAGCCCAGTCTATTGGTAGCGAGAAAACCTCGACCATAGACGTCACCGCCAGTCACTATTGGAGCGATGGTCCTGAACAAAAAATGGACCTTTGGCTCAGGCTCATGCAGGGACCAGAAAGTGACCTGACTGCTGTCCCGGGTGTGCTGCCCAAGAAACTGGTTTCCGGCAACGGCTCGGTCACTTGGAGCGGACTGCCCAAGTACGATGCCAGCGGCGAGCTGGTGAGCTACTCTGCTGAACCAGGCATCTGGGACGAGCTTTCGTTGAGCTTCCAGTCTTATTTGCCCAAGGGCTACGCCAGCTATTGGAGCGAAGACCGCCTCACGATTTGGAGCCGCTTCATTGATGAGGCACCCATCCTGCCTGGCGAATCCGATGATGGCGCTATCCAGGAACCAGAGCCTGCCAAACCGCCTTTCCTTGGTGTTGAGCCCGGCGAAACACCTGGCGAACCTCAGGACCCCATTGAGCCACCAACGGAACCACAAGATCCCGCCGAGCCGGTCTTACAAACACCGGAACCTCCGGTGGAAACACCCGAACCTCCAGCGGAAACACCCCTCCCGAAATCCATTACCGCAAAGGTTACCTGGCAGGGCGGCGAATTGCCTCGACCTGCTTTTTGGCTTAAACTGCAACAAGTTGATGCCAACGGCATTAAAACCGATGTCGCTGATGTTGAACCCATCCAGGCCAATTTTGCCAGCCAAATCACTTGGGCTAATGTCGAATCCTACAATGTTGATTCCAGCTACACCGTGGCTATTGTTGACCAAACCGGACAGGCTACCAGTATCCCTGGTTATACCAGCCACATTGATGGGCTGAGCCTTACCAACATCTGGCAAGAGCATAGCTCCGACGAAGTCGTTGCCAAGGTCGAGTGGCTATTTAGCATGGAGCCCAAAGAGGCAATCGGCTGGAACGAAATTGTAGATTTCGAAATCCCCACCGTTTGGCTTAGACTCTATCGCCAGTCCGGCGCGCATGAAGTGCCGGTCGCTTTGCTGAGCACCGAGCTCAAAGAGCTTGCCAATGGCGATACCACCGCCGTTTGGGCGGATATGCCCAAAACCAACGCCGCGGGTGTGGAATACATCTACTCCGTCAAACAGGTTGACGCCACCGGCGCGGACTTTAGCCATGAGCTGTTCAACAAAGTTGAAAGCGGCTTAACCGTCCAGAACATTGCCAAGGATGGCAATGGCTTGAAAGATATTTTTGACCCTGTTGCCACCCGCACCTACACCTTTAAGGTAGATGGCGATACGGTTGAGACCCAAATCGTCAAAAATGGCGAG
>CAZUZM010000154.1:0-1940 GCA_964624615.1 uncultured Anaerolineaceae bacterium | reverse complement strand
ACAGGTGTCCTCACCTGTCACAATCTTTTAGATTAAAAAGCAAGATGCGCATTGCAAAAACCTTTTGCGCCAATTGCCCTCGTTCAAGCCTGGTCTTCCAGGCGACTTTGGCGTAATCAGGGCTGGCATCCAAAAGAATCTCATACAGAAATTATAAAATAGCTGCTATGGATTCAATATGCATATTTGATGTGGTGTAAGTGTCCTGTATTGTCGCCAATCGCTTGCAGCCCCGCAGTGAAGCTAGCACCCTTTTGTACTTCGATATTTATGCCTACGCTCAACCACTTGCCATCAAAGGCTTCACCTGTGAGGCACCATTCCCGTTGGAACAACCCTAAAAATGCTTTATTAAGATGAAGTTTGGCTATGACGATTAATCGCCCCAGATATTGCAAACAGTTTTGGTTTATGTTCGTTGGCTTGGTCATTTCTTCGACCGGCACAACCATGATTTGGCCCTTTCTGACCATCTATGCCAGTGCGAAATTGAGCATGCCCATTTTCGTTCACAGTACTGAATGCATTTTCTTTCCCGCAGTAGTCCAAGTAATCTTTGTCACGTTACTGACTGCCTGGTATGATGGCGCTGTTGTATTTAACAGCTTGGCTTTTTCCATATCAACAGATTGGGCGGTTATTAATGCGATCGAGTTACCAGGCTTGCGTTCGGATGACACTCAAAAATTAAAAGCCAGAAAAACACTGCTTAGCATGCCAAAAAATGAGTTAAACAGAAAGCAGACTATGATACAGGCTTTGGTTCGAATGAGTCTAGTAGGTTATTACCCTTGTTGACGAAGAACTTAAGTCCAGGTATGAGCAACTTCATCGAGAGAAGAAACAGCAAAGCAGTGTAGATCAGCACGCTCAAAGGCGAAGTAAGAGAAAGTGTCAAGCCAGTTAAGGTAATGGTGTGCTGAACAAGCAGTTTGGCGATAGTTTCGCTCCCGCAGAGGTATAAGCTAAGGCGGCCAAGATCTTGAAAGAGCTTAACTTTTTCAAGATATTTTGCCAAACCGATGTTAAACCAGATTATAACTAACGCATAAATAACTTTATCGACTTGCGCAAAATCAGGAAAACGGTGGAGAATTGGACGCAATGGGTTTCTACCAAAAAAGATCATGGCTGAATAGACAAAGCTTCCTAGCCAGCTGAGTGCGAGCAGAAGCTTCGTCCGTTTGCTTTCATTTTCGAGCAAATTTTTTACGGGTTCAAAAAAAGCAAAGCCGATCCCATAATAAATAAAATAATACAAGGCACTGTCTAAATTCCAGAACCAGCTGGGATCTCTGTAAGGCTTGAAGGGTATGAAAAGGAAGACCCCAAAAGAGATAGCCGTAATCCCAAGAATGATCCATTTGTTTTTGATAAAGCGGCGCAGGACCCAAAACAGGATAGACATAATAAACAGACAGGGCAAAAACCATAAAGCTGGCGCGTAGAGCTGATTGCGCACGCCAAACAAGGCTCGTTTCAGAAGATCGAGCAGGGTCGGAACATCCGGCTCGTTGGTAAAATACAGTACAACAAGCGTTATTAGTGAAAACACAAAATAAGGTAACAATAGACCTTTTATTTTCTTATGCAAAAATTGGCCAAAAGGTAATGATTTTGAGCTTATCGCCTCGGAAAATCCTGCGGCAACGATAAATAAAGGGGTAACATATAGGTGAAGGAAGGGATTTGCACGGCCAGTTACACTTCCAAAATGGACAATAAAAATGCCAAAGATCCCTAAAAATCGCAATACATCGAGCCAGTCAAGGCGTTTTCTTAAAGGTTTGTTTTCTGAGTCCATGCGCATGATTATAAAGCATCATCATAAAAAGTGCCACGTTAGAAAAATTTAGTTATTCCGGTTTTGGGGGCTGATGTTTGCGGCTTTTTCTTCGAGCCAAGCGGTCAATTCCAGGTGTCCCACAGGTAATGGATAT
>CAZUZM010000153.1:0-1962 GCA_964624615.1 uncultured Anaerolineaceae bacterium | reverse complement strand
TTGACCTCATGGTCGGCGACGCCGGATTTATTTCCTTCGTTCGCTTCAACTCCGCTTGGTTCATCGGACGCCAGGCAAGCCTCGACCACGAAGCCAAACGCAAATCTATTGTGGCACGCTTTACCTTTGACGAAAAAGGTGTACGCATGGCACATCCTGGTGATCCGGTCTGTGATATCCGTGGTCGTATGGTCGGTTTTGTAACCAGCTGCGCCATTGATCAAAATGGTTATTTGACTGGTCAAGCATATGTTGACAAAAAGATGGCCAAAGCGGGCACGCCCATCTTCATCTTCCAAAATGCTCCTGAGTGGCAACAAAAACCACCAGCTGAATTGAGCAGCGGAGATCGTGTGGCAATCCCCAGTATGGCAACCATCGTTTCAAGATTTTTATAAACCCGAGATTGAGAGGAGATACATTATGACAAATCCATGGGAACAACGCTTTGCAGAACGTACCACTCGTATGAAAAGCTCGTTTATTCGCGAGCTTCTCAAAGTAACCAATCAACCTGACGTCATTTCTTTTGGCGGCGGCTTTCCAGCTGGGGAATTATTCCCGGTGGAGCAGGTCAAGGAAGCTTGTGCCAAAGTTTTGGCTGAGCATCCCTTAAAAGCCCTGCAATACAGCACGACAGAGGGTTACGACCCCTTGCGCCAATATCTGGTCGATGACTACCGCTCACGTGGCATCAACATTGGCTTAGAGAACCTCCAAATTACTGGTGGTTCACAACAAGCACTGGACTTCATCGGCCGCATTTTCATCAATAATGGCGATAAAGTCTTGGTTGAAAGCCCAACATACCTCGGCGCACTTCAGGCTTGGAATGCTTACGGACCTGAATACGTCACCATCCAAACCGATGACGACGGTATGCAAGTGGATGACCTTGAAGAACTCATCGTCAGCCAAAAACCCAAGTTCATCTATGTTTTGCCCAACTTCCACAACCCCATGGGTGTTTCCCTCACCATCGAAAGACGCAAGAAAATTGTTGAGCTTTCCCACAAGTACAACGTACCGTTGGTCGAAGATGACCCTTATGGCAAGCTGATTTTCGAAGGCGAAATGTTGCCCTCGATTGCTGCTTTTGACTGCGCCTATCGCACCGGTTCCGATGACTTTAATGGCAACGTCATCCACACCAGCACCTTCTCCAAGATTTTGGCACCCGGCTTGCGCATTGGTTGGGCGATTGGTCCGACTGAAGTCATCAAGAAGATGACCCAAGCCAAACAAGGCGCTGACTTGCAATGCTCGACTTTCGACCAATATGTTGCCTATGAACTCGTGGCTGGCGATTGGTTGCCCGACCACATCGAGACCATCAAACGCGTTTACAAAGAACGCCGCGACACCATGCTCCAGGCTTTTGAAGACTTCATGCCCGAAGGCACCACCTGGACGACTCCGGCCGGAGGCCTCTTCCTCTGGCTGCGTCTGCCCGAAGGCTGTGACGCGCTTGAACTCTTCCCCAAAGCGGTGGAAGAACGCGTTGCCTACGTGCCAGGCATGCCCTTCTACCCCATTGACGGGCCTCGCAACACCATGCGCTTGAACTTCAGCGCCGCCCAACCCGAAAAGATTCGTGAAGGCGTCCGCCGTATTTCAGTCATGGTCAAAAACGCCTTGGCTGAAAAGAAGTAAACCCAAGTTCAAACATTTGATATCTGAAGGCTACGCTTTTGTGTAGCCTTCTTTTTTATGGATTTTTACATGCAATGCAGTAAGAAGATTTTGTTTACAGGGTATAATTCAGACCATGAAAAAAGCAAATAAATGGGTTATTTTAGTTCTTGCATTGCTCACCATCGCAACGTTTGTTGTCTTCATCTTTCCAAACAAAGCCGGATCTGAAAATGAAGCCATGGTCAATATTTTTGAACCGGACGAATACGCAACGTTTACTGTTATTGACCGAATGACATCACCCAAACCTGATCGTCCTTCATTCCT
>CAZUZM010000152.1:0-2007 GCA_964624615.1 uncultured Anaerolineaceae bacterium | reverse complement strand
CTCTGGCGTTTTTTAGATGGTCGAGAATGCTGTCAATGCGGTCGGCATTGGAGCGAGAACCACGCAGTCCCAACAGGTCGACAATTGCCATCAAAAAGTGGCGTGGTTCAGTGAGGGTGTTGGTGTTCATGTATAATCCAAGCAACTCGCCTTGGCCTTCAAATCGCATGTGGGCTTGGGCCAGTTTCATGGCGAGCAAGCTTTTGCCGCCGCCACTGGGTCCGGCAATGACACCCAGGTTTTTGGAAGGGTCTTTCTGGTCAGCAATAAAGCTGTAAGCAATCTCCAATACCCGGCGCTGTTCGCTGATACCAGGGTAGAAAAAGCGCGTGTCACCATAGCGCTCAAAAGGGTGCTCAAGTAAGTTGAGATCTAAAAGTTCGTTGGAATTGATCATGATTCACCTTCATCCGAAATCTTGATAATAGAGTAGCATTGCAAAAGAGTTAAGTCAAGTCCTTTAATAAAAGTCATTAGTTTGTGCAAGTGAAGTAAATAATTGATTCATAAACATGCTCTGCCTTGAATTTTACCAAAACTAGAGTAAAATAGAAACAGTCGAATTTGTGAAACTTTTAAGGAAACGCTATGGCCATTATCTCTTTGATCAATCGTAAAGGTGGTGTGGGAAAGTCCACCATCAGCATCAATCTGGCAGCAGGTCTTGCCACCCGCGAATCCCGCAAGCCCAACAGCAAGCCAGTCCTGTTAATTGATATGGATGACCAGCTAAGCGCAACCATCACGGCGATGGGGGGTGGCTTTAGCCAGGCCTTTGTGCCCGTGATCACAGCTGAGAATAATTATCCATCAGCCTTAGCCAATGGTTACAGCGCCAGCGATTCTTTGATTATTGACTCCCTGGTACCACGCAAGCGCGACGAAAAAGTAAAGCTTTTCAAAACCAACAAAAGCGCTATGGAAGGCTTGGAAGCACAGCTTAAAACACGCGAAGATGCACCTTTTCAATTGACTTACTTTTTAGAGCCAATTGTCAACGATTACGCGCATATCATTATTGACAACCCGCCCTCAGCGGGGATGTTACCGATGAATTCCCTGGTAGCCAGCTCGCATGTGCTTATTCCTATTGAACCAGACGGACTTAGCCTGATTGGTCTTGCCGACATCTTGCGCATGGTCGAGAATGTGCGTGCCACAACCAACCCGGATTTGCAGGTATTGGGCATTATTCCCTCGCGTTTTCGCATGGTGCGTCGTCAATCGCAGGACGTGATTGGCGATTTGCAAAAAATGTATGGTCATTTATTATTGCCTTACATCAAAGACCTAGCAGAGATTTCTGCCGCGACGACTGCTGGTTATGATGTGTTTTCCTGGGCACCAGAAAGTTCACAGTCCTATCGTTGTTTTTCCAACTTGGTGGATGCTGTCGTTGGTAAATTAGGATTAAGTTAATGAGCGACTGAACCCTGTGCCCATGGGCACAGTTTGATGTGATGATAAGGATTTGATTATGGCAAAAGAAGATAAAAAAAGCTTTGGCAACCTGATTGATATGACCTCAGAGGCTTTTAATGCCAGCACAAGTGAAACCACTGGCTATGATGAAAGCGCGCCAAAGATGGTCAATCACCGTCAAAGCGTGTACCGCGTGCCTTTAAGTATGATTATGCCTGACCGTTTTCAGTCACGCATGCTTTTGCCTTTTGTTTTACGCGAACCGTTTTATGAAAGACGTGTCAGCTGGGAAAACACTGTGCAGCAATGGCTAAAACTCGCCGAAACAGATCGATTAATCCGGCGAGAGTTGGAAGAACTCATTGAGCTAGGCGATTCGTTACATGATACCGGCCAAATTAAGCCGGTCACTGGGCAGGTGCTTAGCCATGAGGGGCGCGATATCTTCCATATGCTCACCGGTGAACGTCGCTTTTGGGCGACCGCCATCAAAGCTGTTAAGGATGGACTGGATGGTGAACCTTTTGTCCTGGCACTCATTGACAATCAGCCAACGCTTGAGAAGCAAATTGCCGAAAACATGGC
>CAZUZM010000151.1:0-2022 GCA_964624615.1 uncultured Anaerolineaceae bacterium | reverse complement strand
GCGAGATGAAACACGGACCGATTGCCCTCTTGGACGAGGAGATGCTGGTGGTGCTCATCGCGCCACAAGACCAATGGTACGACAAAATGATCAGCCAGATTGAGCAAGCCAAGGCGCGAGGTGCTCAGGTTTTAGTGATTGCTGATGAAGGTGATGAGGTGATTAAGGGGCTGGCAGATGAGGTCTTTTGGATTCCCCAGACGCCCTGGCTCTTAAGCCCAGCAGTGACCATCATCCCCCTGCAGCTTTTCGCCTATCACATCGCGGCACTCTTAGGCCTCGACGTCGACCAACCACGGAATTTAGCAAAGTCGGTGACGGTGGAGTAGCTATTTGGTAAAAAATACCCCTGTCATAAAATAAATTTGGCACAAATGGCACTTGCCCTAAGTAGTCGTTAGTAACTGCATTATTTCACAGTTTTCTAGGTAAAATCCAGTTTTTCGGACATTTCCTTCAAGCTTGAAACAACTTTGCGAAATTCCAGATCGCCAATGTATCTGTTTTCACGCAAATAAGCTTGCCAAATTTCTTGTAAGTATTTGTCAGACATAATGTCTTTGATAATATCTTTGTTCTCAGCAATAATGGTTAAAGAGCCTCGTCCTTGTGCAGTTCTTTCTATAGCAGTTTTCAGTAAATCAAAGTTTAATGCGGACTTATTAAGTTCGTACAAAATATGCAAATCATAAAAATCTCTCATCCGGGTTGTCGCAATATTGCGAAAAATAACCGTCTCAAACTTTTCTGCTATTACCGTGACCAGTGGATAAGCCATGACGTTGATGCGTTTATCTTCAAAGAGACAATTGTAAGACCAATCAACTTCGCCTGGTGTGATAGTATCGCCAATGGTAATATCAACTTTCATTGCGTTCTTGATTTTTCCATATGTGGCAAACAAGTGAACTCTAAAGTTCTCATAGACACTATTTTCGCGGATATATTCAATTACATCGATATTGAACTGAATACCATCCTCCAAATCTTGCTCGACAATCTCTGTCATTATCCTTTTTACAGCTTCTTCATTGAGAGGCAAACCCTTAGCTGTTGTGTCCATATCCATGGTTGTGCGATTAGCAATGCCAATCATCGAAGAGATTAAAAATCCCCCCTTAACAATCAGGTTTTCTTTGTACTTTGAAAGCGATAGTCTTTCAAGAAATCTTTCAAAAAAGTACATTTGCAACACTTCTTAAGGACGTAGCCTATGCTTGTTAGAAAAAGCTTTGATTTTCCCTTTCAAACTCTCAGCGTTTTTCATTGCAACATCTCGGCGAACTGCCTGACTTTCTCTTCAATTTTGAGGGCCTTGCTATACTTAATCAACTTTCGCATGTCCTTTTCAATACTTCTAAAGTATCGATTCAATGCTTCACTAAAAAGAGCCCTGTCTTGAGTCTTCTGATCTTTCACAAGATCACAAATAGTACGTTCTTTGTCGTAAACAATAATATTGTTTCCAAATGGACTATTCATCTTCACAACGCCAAGATCAAAAACCCTTTCATCCACATAATGAAAAATGAGATGTCCATAACGTTTCGTCAAGTGCTTGGTGTTATATCCTTGTGGGACTGTTATGTGGATAACATTCGGTGTTCTATCGGTTAAGCCATGAAAGTATAATGCCGTAAGATACGAGTAGATCAATTTTTCAGAGTGAACTTGAATCAAAAAAAATTCATCCATCACTTCGTTCGGTAGTCCATAGACGCCTGGCTTTTCACGAATTATTTCATTACGCTTTGCCATGTTGGATAAAATATGACGCTTAACACCCATAGCTTCAGCGATTCTATTCGTAATATAGTCATTTTGTTCAAGATAAGCCATTACCTTTTTTTCTGCCATATCCATCCACCTTTACTCTTACTCTTTATTTTTATCACTATAAAGAGGTTTTGTAAAGCCCTATCTATTATTGACAGTAACAAAAAAAGACGCCAGGTGGCGTCTTTTCTATTTTTAGGTTAGCAAAACACATGAAAGCCAGGCTTACAGGCTTTCTGGTCCCCC
>CAZUZM010000150.1:0-2030 GCA_964624615.1 uncultured Anaerolineaceae bacterium | reverse complement strand
GAAACCAGCTCTAAAAGCGCCATTTCAGCGTTGTCGCCGAGGCGTGGGCCAGTTTTGAGCAAACGAGTATAACCACCGGGTCGGTTGTTAAAGCGAGGGGCGATATCATCGAAGAGTTTCTTCACAATTTCGCCGCTTTTGTTGCCAAGATAGGCAGCCGCTTGTCGTCGACCATTAACCTGAACAAGGTCATCGCCTTTGTTCGCGTTCTTTGCCAAGGTAATCATTTTTTCAACTTCCGGCTGAATGGATTTTGCCTTGGCGAGTGTGGTTTGGATTCTTTCGTATTCAAATAATTGTCTAACCATCGTTTTGCGCTGGGAATCGCGGTGACCCGCGCGCATGTTCAG
This sequence comes from uncultured Anaerolineaceae bacterium, assembly GCA_964624615.1. Lineage (GTDB taxonomy): Bacteria > Chloroflexota > Anaerolineae > Anaerolineales > Anaerolineaceae > Mesolinea. Next base: position 1,680 of record CAZUZM010000150.1, on the reverse strand, counting down.
ACGGTATCCTTTAACTCGGTGCCGCATTAGTCGTTCTCCACTTCTGTATTTTCAATATAGCCTTTTTCGATCATTTTGGCTTTTAGTTCTTGCAGGCTCTTCTCGCCAAAATTGCGGATGGAGAGCATTGCGCCTTCGCCTTTTTCAAGCAGTTCCAAAACGTCATTCACGGTATCCACACCGGTTCGCTTCAAAGAATTGTAGACGCGCACAGAGAGATCCAAGGTCTCAATGGCTGCTTCATAGAGTTCTTTTTCGGCAGTAATTTGCTCAGACTCCGCAACGGGTTCGGGTTTGATGAGCATATCTTCGGTGGTGCCGCTAATATAGCTTAGATGTTGCATAAGAATGCGCGAAGAGTCAATCAAAGCGCGTTCTGGGGTGATGGTGCCATCAGTCCAGATTTCGAGGGTCAGACGATCAAAATCGGTGCTCTGACCAACACGAGCGCTTGAAACAGACCAGTTCACACGCTGAATGGGCGTAAAGATGGCGTCAACGGGTAAAACGCCAATCGGTAAGCGGTCAGCGCGATCGCCAGCGGGCACATAGCCACGGCCTGCTTCAACGGTAAGGTCGATATCAACCGCGTTACCGCTTTCGTTCATGCTAAATAGGTAGAGGTAGGGGTTAATAATTTCAACCTCAGGCGGACAAACGATGTCAGCAGCGGTGATGGTACCTTTACCCTTAACTTCCAGGTGTAATTGCGCGGTCTCGACATTGTGAAGCTTAAAACGCAAGAGTTTCAATTGCAACATTACCTGGATGACGTCTTCGCGGACGCCAGGGATGGTGCTAAACTCGTGCATCACGTCACTAACCCGCATCGCGGTAACTGCTGCGCCGCCAAGCGACGAAAGCAGCACGCGTCGGATGGCGTTGCCGAGGGTGACGCCAAATCCACGTTCTAACGGGCTAATCGTAAACTTTCCATAGTTGCGCGATTCTTCAGTGCGCTCTACTTTTGGTGTTACCATTTCCATAAATCCTGTCACGGTCTACCCCTAACCAGCCTATCGGGTAAGAAAGACTGACTAATCACTCTTATCGAGAGTAGTATTCAACGATCAACTGTTCGTTCAGGTTGCCGTCGATTTCAGAGCGTTCAGGGGTGCGCAACATGCGACCGCTAAGGCTATTCAAATCGCGAGCCAACCAAGTTGGGACAGTTCGACCTTCAGCTTCTTCGCGCAGGTGCTTGAAGAAGGTATTGTCTTTTGATGATTCAGCAACGCTAATGACGTCATCCACTTTCACTTCAATGGAGGGCACGTCTGCGCGGCGACCATTGACCCTAAAGTGGCCATGGGTCACCATAATGCGAGCCTGGGCGCGGCTAGCCGCAAAACCGAGGCGATAAACCACGTTGCTAAGGCGGGTTTCCAAAATGGTAAGCAGGTTGGGGCCGGTTTGACCATGCATCAAGTCCGCTTGCGCAAAGAAGCGGCGGAATTGACGTTCATAGATGCCATAGATGCGGCGAGCTTTTTGCTTGGCGCGCAATTGCTTGGCGTAGTCAGACTCACGACCGGGGCGGAATGCCAATGATTTACCATGCATACCAGGGGCATAATCGCGTCGTTCAAATGAGCATTTTGGCGTAAAGCAGCGTTCGCCTTTGAGGAACAGCTTTTCGCCTTCGCGTCGACACAATCGACAAACTGCTTCTGTATATCT
>CAZUZM010000149.1:0-2035 GCA_964624615.1 uncultured Anaerolineaceae bacterium | reverse complement strand
GCCGGCGGGATAGCCAAATTCTTCACCCAAGGCAACGCGCACAGCAGGAGCGACCTGAACGACAACCTTTTTGGTTTTGTCGAAGAGGGCAGACCAGGTTTGGTTCACATAGCTGTGACCAATCAGTGCACCGGTGGGGCAAACGCTGACGCATTGTCCACAATAGACACAAGGTGAGTCCACGATGGGGTTCTTTTCAGCGGGGGCAACGATGGTTGAGAAACCACGGCCAAAGGCAGTCAAAGCGCCAACAGTCTGGACTTCGTTACACATGGTCTCGCAGCGGCGGCACATGATGCACTTCTCGGGATCGCGGAAGAGCGCAGCACTTGAATGGTCTTTCTTGTGGCGCATGCGTTCGCCGTTTGGATATTTGACCTGAACGTCATATTCCCAAGCCATGGTCTGAAGTTCACATTCGGTGGACTTCAAGCAGGTTAAACAGGTGAAGGGGTGGTTCGAGATGATAAGTTCGAGGTTTTTGCGGCGAGCGGAAAGCACACGCTTGGAGTTGGTGATGACTTTCATGCCGGGAGCAACGGGTGTTGCACAGGCAGGCGCCAGGTTACGGCGACCTTCAACCTCAACCACACAAACGCGGCAGGAGGCAACCTGGTTCTTGAAATGGATTTGTTCCAGATTCAAGTAGCACAAGGTTGGAATTTTCATATGCAGTTGTTCTGCAGCCTGAAGGATTGTGGTTCCCTCTGGTACGGATACTTCTTGACCGTCAATAGTTAATGTGATCATATATCTTTTCCTTATTTACGAATAACCGCACCAAAGCGACACTTGGTAAGACAATTGCCACACTTGATGCACTTTTCTTGATCGATAACGTGGGGCTGCTTGGGTGAACCAGCGATACAGCTCACAGGGCAAGCACGCGCACAGGCGGTACAGCCGATACATTTTTCTGGGATGATCTCGTAAGTGAGAAGATCAGTACAAACACCAGAAGGACAGCGCTTGTTATAGACATGCTCTTCGTACTCGTCTTTGAAGTATCGGAGCGTGCTGAGCACTGGGTTTGGCGCGGTTTGGCCAAGACCACAAAGCGCGGTGTCTTGAATGGTTTCGGCGAGGGACTGGAGTTCTTCCAGCATCTCAGGAGTGCCTTTACCTTTGGTGATGTCGGTCAGGATTTCAAACATACGCTTGGTACCAACACGACAGGGCACACAACGGCCACAGGATTCTTCAACGATGAATTCGAGGTAGAAGCGGGCGATGTTGACCATACAGTCACTGTCGCTCATCACGATCATACCGCCGGAACCCATCATGGAACCGATTTGACCAAGGGATTGATAGTCGATGGGTGTATCGAGGAATTGCTCGGGGATACAACCACCAGAAGGACCACCAGATTGGGCAGCTTTGAACTTGCCGCCGCCACGTACGCCGCCACCGATTTCGAAAATCAGTTCGCGCAGGGTGGTGCCCATGGGGACTTCAACCAAACCAACGTTGTTGACCTTGCCAGCCAAAGCAAAGACCTTGGTACCCTTTGAACGTTCTGTGCCGATTTGGGCGAACCATTCAGCACCTTTTTCAAAGATAACAGGGACGTTGGCTAAGGTTTCAACGTTGTTCACAACGGTGGGTTGTTGCCACAAACCTTTTTCCGCAGGGAATGGAGGTTTGGTGGTGGGCTCACCACGGTTGCCTTGAACAGATTGAATGAGGGCGGTTTCTTCACCGCAAACAAAAGCGCCAGCACCCAGGCGGACATCAACATCAAAGCTGAAGTCGGTACCGAGGATGTTTTTACCGAGGAGACCCAGTTCGCGGGCTTCGTTGATGGCGATTTGCAGGCGTTTGACAGCCAAGGGGTATTCAGCACGGATATAGACGTAACCTTGGTTGGCACCGATACAGTAAGCTGCAATGGCCATACCTTCGATTACGGTATGTGCGTCACCTTCCATGATGGAGCGGTCCATGAAGGCACCGGGATCGCCTTCGTCAGCGTTACAGATGACGTACTTGCGATCGCTCTTGTACATGCGGCCAAATTCCCATTTGCGACCGG
>CAZUZM010000148.1:0-2071 GCA_964624615.1 uncultured Anaerolineaceae bacterium | reverse complement strand
TGACTATTGATAAAAGCAGAATGCAATGTTATACTATTCATACTTTTCATACCTATAGTTTGGAGGTAATAAAATGAAACATCCAGAAGGTAAATATGCTTGGACCGTTAAGGTGGGAGAAAAGGGACAGTTTGTCATCCCTAAGGAAGCCCGTGATATTTTCGGCATCAAACCCGGCGATACGTTAATCGTCCTTGGAGATATAAACCAGGGTATCGCTATTCCACCTAAAAATATGTTTGCCAATTTGATGGCAACTATTTTCAATCATAAGGCACCAAAGGAGGATGAAGAATGAATGCAATCACCATTAAAAGCCTTACAAAAAAATACGGGAACGTAGCCGCTGTAGATAATCTTAATTTAACGGTTGAACAGGGCGAATTATTTGCCTTGCTTGGCGTCAACGGTGCAGGAAAAAGCACAACACTTAAGATGTTATCTTGCTTGATTAAACCCTTAAGCGGCGATGCTTTACTGCTTGGAGACAGTATCATCACGAACCCACAAGCCGTCAAGAACAAGATCAACGTCTCGCCCCAGGAAACCGCCATAGCAGAAAACCTTTCTGTACTTGAGAACTTGGAGCTTATTGCAGGAATATTTGGGCAAGACAGTAAAACAGCAAGTAAAAACGCGCATGAAATGGCACAAAAATTTGGCTTGGAAAATGAATTGAATAAGAAAGCTAAAAATTTATCAGGTGGGATGCAGCGCCGACTTTCTATCGCCATGGCTCTGATTTCCGAACCTCAAATTTTGTTTTTAGATGAACCAACTCTTGGGCTTGACGTTTTAGCGCGTCGTGAATTGTGGGCTTCTATCAAATCCTTAAAAGGAAAGGTTACCATCATTCTTACAACGCATTATATGGATGAGGTGGAACATTTATCCGACCGTGTGGGAGTCATGGCAAAAGGACAATTAACAGCTGTGGGAACAATTGCAGAATTAACTTCGCAAACAGGTACTTCTAAATTAGAGGATGCCTTTGTTGTACTATCAGGATGTGTTCTATGAGAATGTTTTTATTTGCGAAACGTAATGCGAAAGAAATTTTACGTGACCCTATCAATCTCTTGTTTGGCCTTGGTTTTCCACTCATTTTGCTAGCGTTGCTGTCGATTATCAATGCCGCTATTCCACCCGAAGCGAATAATACCATGTTCGAAATAAATAATCTCGCACCAGGTTTAGCCATGTTCGGAAGTGTGTTTATGGCGTTGTTCGCAGGTATGTTGCTCTCAAAAGACCGCACATCTTCTTTCTTAATGCGTTTGTTTACCTCGCCCATGACTGCCATGGATTTTATTTTAGGCTACACTTTGCCTATGATCGTGATGACGATTGCACAGGCTACGATCACCTTTTTGGCAGCAGGAGCCTTTGGACTTAAATTGAACGTCAATATCGTCTTTGCTATTTTTATTACAGCCTTCACTTCACTCTTATTTGTAGGGGCAGGTCTGTTTTTTGGCAGCATCTTGAACGATAAAGCGGTTGGCGGGGTTTGTGGAGCCTTGTTGTCCAATGTTGCAGGGTGGCTATCAGGCGTGTTTATTCCGATTGATCTGATTGGCGGAACTTTCAAAAAGATTGCGCATGTTTTGCCGTTTTATCATAGTGTTGAAGCCATAAGGGTGACTTTAAGCGGTCATTTCGGTGAAATTCTGCCTCACTTAGCAATCGTATTGGGCTATACAGTAGCTATTTTCGTTCTGGCAGTTATCATGTTTAATCGCAAGATGAATGGTGAAAATACATGATTAAAAATGCTAAATGGATTGAAAGATTGGTTTAAGTTATGAACAAATGGAGCGGTAATAATTTTGGATACCGCTCTTTTTTTACAGCAGGTTTCGTTTTCCTATTAACCTGTTTTATAACTCAAACGATACGTAATGTTGAGGCATAGAGGCACTCGCTGAGATCCCACGAAATCAACCTGGTTTGATCCGGATGGCGTCCTTGCCATCCGCCAATGGCAAACCACACAGAATCCATAAAATAAGAAGCAAAACCTCTCCGATATGAAACTATGAAGTCATTGCGGGGACGTCGTGACGAACGT
>CAZUZM010000147.1:0-2172 GCA_964624615.1 uncultured Anaerolineaceae bacterium | reverse complement strand
AAGAAAAAAACCGCCAGGCATAGCGCCAGGCAAATCATTACAGGAAGGTTATACATGAAAGAATTTTCAACCGCATCAATACGCAACATTGTGCTCGCCTCGCACAGTAACTCGGGCAAAACCATGCTCCTCGAGAACTTATTGAATTTTACTGGCGCTACCACTCGCATCGGAAAAATTGAAGATGGCACAACCACATCAGACTGGGATGACGAAGAACAAAAGCGTCAGATTTCTTTGTTCTCTTCATTGATCCCAATCGTTTACAAAGACGTTAAATTCAACTTTATTGATACCCCTGGTTATACTGACTTTGTGGGTGAGGTAGTTTCGGCTATGCGCGTTGCTGATTGCGCTGTGATTTTGGTCGACTCTGTTTCTGGCGCTGAAGTTGGTACTGAAGTTGCCCTGCAATATGCAGAAAAATTCGAGCTGCCCCGTTTCCTGGTCCTCAACAAGATGGATCGCGACAACGCCAGTTTTGCTAAATCACTCAAGTCCGTTGAAGAAACTACTGACGCTCGCCTCATCCCCATGCACTTGCCCATCGGTGAGAAAGCTGATTTTAAAGGTATCGTGGATCTTATTTCCATGAAAGCTTACTTAGGCGACGGCAAGACCGCCAGCGATATTCCCGCTGATATGCAAGCCGAAGCTGAAGAAGCCCGTATGGTGCTCGTTGAAGCCGCTGCAGAAGGTGAAGACACCTTGCTGGAAAAATACTTTGAAAACGGTGATTTAACCACTGAAGAAATGTTACAAGGTCTGCACAAAGCCATTCAGGTAAGTAATATCATCCCTGTGATGGTTGCTGCAGCTGGTCGTATGATGAGTGTTGCGCCCTTTATGGAAGCTTTGTTTGCCTTGGCGCCTTCACCCTTGGAGCGTCCTACCGTTGTTGCCAAATCTCCTAAGGGCGATATTGAGTTGAAGTATGACGATCACGGTCCTCTGGCAGCTTATGTCTGGAAAACCACCGCTGATCCCTTTGTGGGTCGCCAAACCTTCTTTAAGGTTTATTCTGGTGTAATGACCTCAGACACCCGCGCTTGGAACGCCAATAAGGGCGAAGAAGAACGCTTGGCTGGTATGCAGGTGCCTTTTGGCAAAGATATGAATGCTGTGCCTGTGCTTCACGCAGGTGATCTTGGCGCTGTTGCCAAATTGAGCGTGACCACCACCGGTGATACTTTGACCACCAAAGAACAAGGCATCACCATGTCTATGCCAGAGTATCCCACGCCTCTCTATCGTGTGGCGATTACCCCTCGCTCTCAATCGGACGCCGCTAAGATGAGCCAAACTTTGTCACGTTTGTGTGAAGAAGACTTGACCCTGAAATGGGAAATGGAAGCTGCCACCCGCCAAACCTTGCTGTTTGGTATGGGTGACCAACACATCGACGTGGCAGTAAAGCGGGCCGAGCAGAAATTCCAACTCTTCCTTGACCTGCATGAGCCTAAAGTGCCCTACGAAGAGCATATTACCAAAGAAGCCAGCGCGACCTACCGCCACAAGAAACAAACAGGTGGTTCAGGCCAGTTCGGTGAAGTTGCCCTGAAAGTCTTCCCCATTGAGGGCGAGGATTTCACCTTTAGCAACGACGTCTTCGGTGGTGCGGTTTCGAACAACTACATGGCTTCAATCGAAAAAGGTATTCGCAACGTCATGAAAGAAGGTGTTGTGGCTGGTTTCCCGGTGCACAACGTTGGTGTTTCCGTTTATGACGGTAAGGAACACCCTGTGGACTCCAAACCTGTTGCCTTTGAAATTGCCGGCCGTGAAGCCTTCAAACTGGCTGTCAAAGATGCCAACCCTGTGCTTTATGAACCAATCATGAAAGTGTCTGTGACCGTTCCTGAACCCAACATGGGTGACGTGATGGGTGACTTGAACACGCGCCGTGGTAGAGTTGAGGGTATGGATACCGAACGCGGTAAATCCACCATCAATGCGACTGTGCCTTTGGCTGAAATGATGCGCTATACCACCACCTTGCGCTCTATGACGGGTGGTCGTGGTCAATTCACGATGACTTTTGATCATTATGACCTGGTGCCCCATATGCAGGCACAGGAAGTCATTGCCCAGCGCCAACGCGAATTGCATGACGAGGATTAGGTTTAGCTTTTGATGAAGAGAAGCGCATGGATTTCATCCATGCGCTTTTTT
>CAZUZM010000146.1:1869-2185 GCA_964624615.1 uncultured Anaerolineaceae bacterium | reverse complement strand
ACCTATGTTGCGCGCGATCGAACGCAACTTTAAGGAATTGGATATCCCCATGAGCCAGGTGCAAGAAGAAAACTACACCATGGCATAACGTTACTAAACGCCAGTAATGGGAAAATAAAAAGAGGCACTAAGCTCTGTAGTGCCTCTTTTTTCTTTAGTAGAAAAATCTAAATCACCCAATTGCCATTCTTGAGCAAGGGCACAGCTACACCATCAAAGGTGTAACCGGTCACGTCTACATCGGCAGCGCCGACCATAAAGTCCGTGTGAACCAGGCTTTGGTTAGCGCCACGTTCGATGAGGTCCTTTACACTGG
>CAZUZM010000146.1:0-1859 GCA_964624615.1 uncultured Anaerolineaceae bacterium | reverse complement strand
AGGTGTTATTGAAGACCAAACCCGTGTTTGAGATGGGTGAATCGTGCTGCACAAGGGCAATCTCACCCAAGCGGCGTGCGTTCTCGTCCTGATTCATTTGCTTTACAAAAACTTCTTCATTTGTTTCTGCTGAAAATTCAACGATAGCGCCATCTTTGAAGACAAAGTTCATGCCATCCACCAGATTACCGTTGAGGTTGAGTGGCTTGGTCGCGCGTAAGGTGCCATCGACCTTTTGGCTATGGGGTGTTGAAAAAACTTCCTCGGTAGGCATGTTGGCAAAGAAAGGAATGCCCGCTGTAGAATCTTTTGAACCACCGACCCATTCATGCCCTTCAGCGAGGTAGACCATGAGATCCGTACCAGGTCCTTGATAATGGACCTTTTCAAGTTTGGCGTTGTTGAGGAAATCACGTTGTTTGTGCAAGTTGGCATCGTGTTGGTGCCAGGCAGCAACGGGATCATCCTGATCGACACGGGTCGCATAGAAGATGTTTTCCCAAAGTTTTTCAACAGCTTCTTCATCACTTAGGTCAGGGAAGATAGTCTTAGCCCAGCCCACGCATGGCACGGCACCGATCGTCCAGCGTGTGCGACCGCTCATGCGATAGCCTTGCACGCCAGTGCCCTGCATCACGCCGGCAACCGCTTTGCCATAGCGCGCCACACGGCTGGAGTCGACACCTTTGAGCAAGGTTGGGTCTTGGGCGCGGATAATGAGATGTTGATAGTTATCATCGTAGAGGTTTTTGAGGTAGAGCGCTTTATATTCGGGATAGACATCAAAAATGTCTTCGCCACCATAAAGGTACCGTGCCAGGTTGATTTGGTCGTCTGAGACCTCGACAACAACATCCTTCGCGCCAAGTTCATAAGCGCGTTTGACAGCATAGCGGGCTACGGGGATGGCGTCGGTGGTGATGGAGATGAATAAGCCCTCGCCTTTCTGCAGGTTGATACCAGCGCGGACGAGAAGATCAGCATATTTGATAAGGTTTTGTTCGAAAGTCATGTTTACTCTCCCTTTATTTGTAGATTAAGGTGATTATACCCGTAGGGGCTGTGATTACTGGCATTGTAGACATTTTTCATGTCTTGCAACGTCCTGCTAATCCATGATGGCTTTATTGAGCGCTTGCCAGGTATTTTTTACCGCGTTTTGTGCGCTTTTTGAACTTTTTCCTTTTTTAAGGCAGGCTTCGAGTGCATCACTTAATGCGACCACATCCTCAACTGGCACAATCCAACAGTCATCTTTCATGCTTTTCAAGAAGTCATCCGCGACAACATCGGTTACCACAACTGGCAAGGCATAACCCAGAGCCAGCTTGACTGAACCCGACTGGGTGGCGTCGCGATAAGGTGCAACAAAACAGTCAGATGCCTCAAAGTATTGGCTGGCATAGTCATCCGGAATGTAATCGGGGACAACTTTCACGATGTCTTTTATCCCCAAGGTGTCGATCTGCTTGGCATAACGCTGCTGGTCTTCCCAAAACTCGCCAGCAACTAACAACTGCATGGGCACATGACGCTGTTTTAGAAGAGCAATAGCTTCCAATAAAAGGTCCAAACCCTTATAAGCGCGCACGAAGCCAAAAAAGAGGATGACCGGCGTGTTGATATCCAAGCCCAGGTTTTCTTTGGCTTCTGCCTGGCTCATGCCACTGGAAGGGAAGGCCTGATAGATGGGGTGAGCAACAGTTTGAACGGTAATGCTATCTCCCAAAAGCGTTTCCAATTTGTCGGCTTCACGTTGGGTCATTGTGATGTAATCCGTTGCGTGTTTAAGCGCATAAAGTGCCAGCTTTTTATCCAATCCTTTTGCAAACAGCCAAACAACAAACATCCCAGCCGAA
>CAZUZM010000145.1:0-2236 GCA_964624615.1 uncultured Anaerolineaceae bacterium | reverse complement strand
ACTCATGACCGGTGCCTTCGACCCTGAGGAAGAAAACGTCGACAGCGAAGAATAGACTACAAACACAACTGTTTGTGTCGTATCAAACACCTTTCTTAAAACGCATGCTTTGTAGCGTGCGTTTTTATTTTAAAAATGCCCACAGGGTCTCCCATGGGCATTTGCAGTTTTCAATAATTTTAATCCTACGTACCGGATTCCCAGCTGTTCAGATACTTGATCTGTTCTTCGGTCAGAACATCAATCGCAACACCCATCGCAGAAAGCTTCAACGCAGCGATTTCGCGGTCGATTTCTTCGGGCACATCGTAAACGCGGGGTTCCAGTTCCTTGGCGTGCTTGATCATATATTCAGCACCCATAGCCTGGTTGGCGAAGCTCATATCCATCACCGAAGCGGGATGACCTTCAGCAGCAGCCAGGTTGATAAGGCGACCATCACCCAAAACGTTGATTTCGCGACCATCAGCCAAGACATAAGCTTCAACAAAGGGACGCACCAAGCGTTTATCCACAGCCATTTCACCTAAAGCATCCAGGTTGAGTTCGTTGTTAAAGTGGCCAGAGTTACACACCAAACAACCGTCCTTCATCACTTCGAAGTGATGTCGGTCAACCACGTTCAGGTCACCGGTCAGGGTCACAACCACATCAGCGATTGGTGCAGCCTCGATCATGGGCATGACTCTAAAGCCATCCATCACAGCTTCAAGAGCCACAACAGGATCCACTTCGGTCACGATAACATTGGCGCCTAAGCCTTTGGCGCGCATTGCCACACCGCGTCCACACCAACCATAGCCAGCCACGACGAAGGTTTTGCCAGCAATCAACACATTGGTCGCACGCACGATACCGTCGAGTGTGCTTTGACCGGTGCCGTAGCGGTTGTCAAAAAAGTGCTTGGTCATGGCGTCATTGACCGCCATCACAGGGAAAGCCAACATGCCATCGGCTGCCATCGCGCGCAGGCGAATGACACCAGTGGTCGTTTCTTCGGTGCCACCCACGATACCGGGGATGAGGTCACGGCGTTCTTTGTGGATAACGCTCACCAGGTCAGCACCGTCGTCCATGGTGATATTGGGTTTGTGGTCCAAAGCGGCGTGAATGTGTTTGTAATAAGTGGCATCGTCTTCGCCCTTGATAGCGAAAACGGGGATTTCGTATTGTGCAACCAAAGCCGCAGCCACGTCATCCTGAGTGGAAAGCGGATTTGAAGCAGTCAAAACGATGTCGGCACCACCAGCTTGCATGGTGCGCATCAGGTTTGCGGTTTCGGTGGTGACATGCATACAGCATGACATGCGCACACCCTCAAAGGGGCGTTCTTTGCGATATCGCTTTTCGAGCGAGGTCAAAACGGGCATTTCGCGTTGAGCCCAGTCCATTCGTCTGCGGCCACCCTCGGCCAGGTTCAGATCTCTGACATTGTAATTGTCCATTATTGTTCTCCAGTACTAATCTAATTTGTCTAATTCGCCGTGGTCGTCAAAATGCTCACGGAATGTTGTCTTAAATGTGTGCCAATCAAACTTGTGGCATTGGGGTCCATTGTATTGAATGGCCAGGGCAGCGGTCAACGCACCCATTTCACCACACAAAGTTAATTCCAAGCCAGCCATATAGCCACGTAAAAAGCCAGCTCTAAACGCGTCGCCGACACCGGTTGGGTCCACAACTTGGATGCCTTCTATCACAGGAATGAAGAATTCATCACCCTTTGCATAAATTTTAGCACCATCTCCGCCTAATGTCACCACACAAAACGTCGGTTTTGACACAATTTCCTCAGCAGAGAAGCCGGTTTTATCCTGTAGCAGCTCAAATTCATACTCGTTGACGAAAATACCATAAGCTGAATTGACTCCTTCGATGATATCCATGGCATCCATGCTGATGATTTGTTGACCTGGGTCAAAGATCATGCGCAAGCCTAATGCCTTGGCTTCGTGGATATATCGCTTCATCGCACCCGGATCGGTAGGTGAAATCATCACAAAGTCATCTTTTTCATAAGCCGCATCTGCCAAGGCTAAATCAGCCGAGTTAGCCATCGCGCCGGTATAAAAAGTAGCAATTTGTGCATTGGAAGGATCCGTCGTCGCAAAGAAAGAAGCCGTAAACTTGTCTTCAATAATGCCCACGCCGGAAGTGTCCACACCAACGGCGTTCAAACGCTTGGCATATTCCGGGAAATCCTGCCCTGCAGTGGAATAGAGGTAGGCTTGACCAC
>CAZUZM010000144.1:0-2237 GCA_964624615.1 uncultured Anaerolineaceae bacterium | reverse complement strand
ATTCGACTAAGGAGCCGAAATGAATCAGCGCACATTCTTTATCATCTTGTTTGTTCTGGCAGCATTACTTACCGGTTGGTTGGTTTATGCCACTCGCCAAGATGCCCAAGCAGAACCTATACAAGAAGTAACCACAAAGTACTGGAAATCAGGCCATGCCGACGCAGAAGCCGCAGCCTTTAATCATTGGAACGAAGATGGCGAAGTCCCCGCATACTGTGCAAAATGCCATAGTACCTCTGGCTTTCGCGATTTTATTGGCGCGGATGGAACCGAAGCAGGTACGGTTGAAAACCCCGGTCGTACCCAAGATCCAATCAATTGTACGGCTTGCCATAATGACCAAGCTCACGCTTTGGACGCCGTTACCTTTCCCAATGGTGTTGAAATTACTGGCACAGGAAACGCTTCAGCTTGTATGACTTGCCATGGCGGCATGGGGTCAAGCAACAATGTTGCTAAAGCCATAGAAGGCAAGGACCTCGAAGAAATCATGGAAGATCAAGGATTACTCGCCGCCCACTACCACATCGCCGCCGCGATGAATATGGGCTCTGAAGCGGGCATGGGCTATCAGTATGAGGGCAAAAGCTACGTTGGCAAGTTCCACCATGCAAATATGGTCGACAGCTGCACCAAGTGTCACGATCCTCATTCTCTGCATACCCAAAAAGGTGATAATGATAAAACCCTTTGCAACACCTGCCATTCAGAGGTGCAAAGCTTCCCCGATTACCGCACTGTAACGATGTCAAAAAAGGATTGGGATGGCGATGGCAATGTTGAATCGGCTTACGAGGAAATTGAAGGTGTTAAGGCCGTCTTGTGGCAAGCGATGCATCAATATGCGCTGAACACCACAAACAATGCCCTGGCTTTTAAGACTGACCAATATCCATATGTCTTCATCGATACCAATGCTGACGGCACTTTGAGTGAGGAAGAAGCCACTTTTGGTAACCAGTTTAAGAGTTTTACGCCCCGTTTATTGCGCGCGGCATACAACTATATGTTTGTGGTCAAGGATCCCGCCGCCTATTTACACAATGCAGAGTACGCCTTGCAGCTGATGTATGACGCCATTGAAGACCTGGCTGGCGAGAGCGGTGTGAGCGTTTCAGCCCTGAGCCGACCATAGAAGGAAAGAGGGATAAAAGATGGGAACGATGCGACCACTCGCTAAACGCGGTTTATTCTTCTTTGTTTACATCACTTTAGTGCTTTTGCCTGGCGTGATTATGTTGTTTTCGGGCAAGTTACGAGGACCTGATTTCTTTGTCAAAGATCTGGCAGTTTTTCTGGGATATACCGGCCTTTCTATGGCTGGTATTCAACTGATTGCGGTAGGAAAAATCCGTTGGTTAGCTGACGCCTTCAACATGGACAAGGTTTATAACAACCACCATTGGCTATCCCTGGCATCCACCTTCATGATTTTTTCGCATGTGATTCTGCTCATCTTTGATAACGCAAAGGTCGGGAATTTCTTGTTGATGTTTGGCCAACCCTGGAAGTTTGCCGCAGGAACCATTGGCCTTTTAGGCTTTATCCTGATTGGAATCACTTCAGTCGCACGCCGTCAACTAAAACTGGACTATCGCGTTTGGCTTTATGTCCATGATATTCTGAGTGCTGTTTTGTTGACTTTTGGCATAATCCACCTGTTTAAGGTGGATTATTACACCCAATTTCCATTGATGAAGACGGTTTGGATTTTCTTGATTGTTCTTTACGTTGGCATGATTATTCACATACGTATTCTCAAGGCATTCTTCTTGCGCAAGATTCCCTACAAGGTCGAGTCAGTTATTCGTGAGAACGAAACGGTTTACACTCTCAACCTTCTCCCAGATGGACATAAAGGCGAGAGTTTTAGGGCTGGCCAGGTAGCATGGATTAGCGCCGGTGATAACCCTTATGTGCTTAGCCGCAATCCCTTCTCATACTCAGGTAGCGATATGGCGCCTGGTGGCGCAATTCGCTTTTCGATTAAAGAAGTGGGCGATTTTACCAGTTCGATTAAAGACCTTAAGGCTGGCGATCGTATGTATATCGACGGGCCTTATGGACGCTTCAACCTGGACGCCCCAAAAACCAAAAAAGGTTTGGTTTTGATTGGTGGTGGTATTGGTGTTGCGCCTGTGATTGGCATGGTGGAATCTTTGCGTTCTGCCAAGGATAAACGCCCGATTTATGTCTTTTATGGCGACTATTCTGAACGAACAGTTCTTTACCGG
>CAZUZM010000143.1:0-2340 GCA_964624615.1 uncultured Anaerolineaceae bacterium | reverse complement strand
CATGCCTATATTATACCTTTTCTATACGAATGTAAAAACCTAACCCGTTAGGTTTACAGAACTTATTTTTGCATTATTGTAATAATGGTATACTTAGGCAACGGCAATTTGCCAAAGATTTGTGTATTTAAGGATTGAACATCATTTTGATGATTTTCGCACGCATGATGCGACATGAAAAAAGGAAAGTATTATGGCTAAAAAACCACAAAGCTTACTTCACTCATACAGAAGGCGAGAACGTGCCAGCAAAGCTGTGCCGGTCATCTTACTCATTATCTTCCTCCTGGCAGTCATCGCTATGGTGCTGCTTTGGGGTTTGGGTAAGTTGGATGGCAAAGCCTGGAAGATTTTCGCCACCGACACGCCTACTCCTACCAACACCGAGGTCCCAACGGCAACGCCTACAATGACGCCTACCATGGAGCCAACAGAAGTTCCACCAACGGCAACCATGGGTCCAACCGCGACCTTGGATGGTCCTTTCACCTATGTTGTGCAACCTGATGAGTTTTGTTACGACATTGCTGCGAAGTTTAACGTAGATTTGGATGACTTGACCTATGTTAATGAATGGCCAGATGGACAGTGTATTATCAATGTTGGACAGGAAATCAAAGTTCCGCCACCGTGGTTCAAACGACCAACCGCTACACCTATATCCGAGGATACCGCTCCGGGTACTTTGATTGAGTATCGTGCTCAATCTGGTGCGACCCTGCGTTCCGTGGCTCAGTACTTCTACTCCACGGTAGATCGAATCGTGTTGGAAACCAATCGCTATCGCCAACGAGAGGGTATAACAACTTTCTTGACGGAAAATAGCGCACTTCAGATTGGTGAACTACTGATCGTACCAGTCAATATTGTGACGAAGACGCCTACAACAACGCCGACCCGCACAATGACACCAACCCCGTAAATTCGACTTTGAAAAACGCGCCTGAAAAGGCGCGTTTTTGTTATCTGACCAAAAGTATTTCTTTAAAAAAAGTTTAACGAGAGTTTGGTAAAGTTGTTCCAATCTCGTTATTAACATGTGGCATGAAAATGCTAAAAAAACAAACAAGGAGACAATGTGAACCCCGATATTATCAAGGAAGTACAGGCTCGAGTGCAAGAAAATAGCGACACCATGAAGACTTTTATGCGCGAGATTTGCGCCATCCCAAGCATGGACTCGCTGATTGGTCCGGTTGGTGAACGCATCGCTGAGGAAATGCGAAAGCTCAAGTTTGACGAAGTGCGCTTTGACAAAATGGGCAATATCATGGGACGCATCGGCAACGGCAAACGTGTCATCGTTTTTGATTCGCATATCGATACGGTCGGTGTGGGAGACCCCGAAGAGTGGCAATGGGATCCCTTTGAAGGCAAGGTCGAAGATGGCGTGCTTTATGCACGCGGCGCATGTGACGAAAAAGGCTCAACCCCTGGCATGGTCTATGGCATGGCGATTGCCCGTGACTTTGGCTTGCTGGAGGATTGGACCGCTTGGTACTTCGGCAATATGGAAGAGTGGTGCGATGGCATTGCACCCAACACATTTGTGGAAGTAGACCCCAAAATCCGCCCGGATTTCGTGGTGATTGGTGAGCCGACCAAAATGAACGTCTATCGCGGACACAAAGGGCGCCTGGAAATGAAAGTGGTTGCCAAGGGTGTCAGCGCACATGCTGCCAGCAACCATGTTGGAATCAATGCTATTTACTTGTTGCTGCCGGTGATTGCGGGCATTCGCGATATGGAACCCAGTTTGGGCGACCATCCCTTCCTGGGAAAAGGCAAGATTACCGTTTCGGATATGACCGTGCAAACACCCAGTATCAATGCTGTGCCAGATGAAGCGGTCATTTATATCGACCGACGCATGACTTTTGGCGAGACCGAAGAAGAAGCCTTGGCACAGGTGGAAGCCTTAATTCCCCCGGAATTCAAAGACCGAGTGACTGTTGAACCCCTGTTTTACGACGAGCCTTCTTATACTGGTTTTGTCTTTCCTGTGGAGAAGTACTTCCCAGCTTGGGCACTGGACGAAGACCACCAACTGGTGCAGGCAGGGCTTGAAACCCGCCGCCTGATTGGTTTGGAGGACGCGCCGGCTGGTAAGTGGTCCTTTAGCACCAACGGCATTTACTGGGCAGGCAAAGCCAACATCCCCTCCATTGGCTTTGGTCCTGGTGATGAAGTCACTGCGCATACCGTGATGGATAGCGTCATCCTGGATGATGTTGTCAAAGCAGCGGCGTTTTATGCGCTCATTCCTGGATTGATTAAGTAAGTTTCAGTAAACAACAGTACCGACAAAGAAAAAACCTCCAAAACGGAGGTTTTTTTGTT
>CAZUZM010000142.1:0-2354 GCA_964624615.1 uncultured Anaerolineaceae bacterium | reverse complement strand
AATTTATTCACGGTAAACCACCCTCACTAATCAATCCACCCACGGGATGTCGCTTTAAGGATCGCTGTCCCAAGCGCTTTGACAAATGCGAAGAAGAACCCGAAACCTATCGTTTTGGCGACGACTGGGTTGATTGTTGGCTCTATGAAGGACAAGGTGATTAGTATGACAGAACACATCGAAAAGAAAAATGTAGAGGAAGTCAAAGTTACAGACACGACTGATGATGGCATTGTTCTTGATATTCGCGGGCTAAAAGTCTACTTCGAATTGCGCAAACGCGGTTTCCAACATGCTGGTTTTGTGCGTGCCGTGGATGGCGTGGACCTTCACCTGAAACGAGGTGAAACCATCGCCATTGTGGGCGAGTCGGGCTGTGGTAAGACCAGTTTGATGAAGACCATTTTGCGCCTCAACACCCCAACCGATGGTGAGATAGAATTTGATGGCGAAATCATCAATGACCTCAAAGCCAGTGGTCTCAAGAATATCCGTCGCAAGATTGGGTATGTTCAGCAAGACCCTTACGGCGCTTTGGCACCCTTTATGAATGTGCAAACCATTCTGGAAGAGCCTTTGAAAGTCAACGGAATCACCGATCGTCAGGAACGTTATGATCGCGTGGTGCGTGTGCTGGAAGAAGTGCGCATGACGCCGGTTGAAGACTTTTTGGAAAAATTCCCTCACCAGCTCAGTGGTGGCCAGCAACAACGTATCGTTATTGCGCGTGCCATGATTCTGGACCCCATCCTCTTGGTGGCTGATGAGCCGGTTTCGATGTTGGATGCCTCGGTGCGTGTGGAAATTTTGAAGCTGTTGCGCTCCCTGCAAGAACAACACAATCTTGCGGTCATTTATATTACCCATGACCTTGCCACGGTGCGTTACTTCTCGGAATACATCTATGTGATGTATGCCGGTCAGGTGATTGAAAAAGCGCAAGAATCAGACTTGATCAACCACACCGCCCATCCATACACGCATGCATTGTTGGCGGCAACCTCTGACCCTGACCCGAAGAACGTGGACGAATTCCAGGACGTCCCTCCAGGAGAACCGCCAAGTCTGGTGACCCCACCAGTCGGTTGTCGTTTTCACCCGCGCTGTCCGCATATGATCCCTGGTATGTGCGACACCATCCGGCCTTCTGAGTTTGACCTCACCAACAAGCACACCGTGTGTTGCTGGCTCTTTAGGGAAGAACCGGTTATCCAAGCCTTTGAAGACTAAGGCGGAGGAAAGAAGCCATGTTTCGCATTAGCGCAAAGAGAATGGTAATCATTGGTGGCACACTGCTCGTGCTGAGCGTCATCATTCCTGCTTTGCGCATGGCAAAAATCTTACCCGCAAGCCTGTTGTATGACTTTTTGGCTTACATATTTCTGGTTTGCGGGTTATTCTTGGGCATGATGGGCATCTTTACGATCGCTAAAAAAGCACGGGATGCCCATCGTGATACAATAGATAAGTATCGTGAGCCGTAAAAAATATATCAATGCTTACCAAAATGTCATCGACTATGACGAACAAGGGCGGGAAAAACATAGTTTAGTTTACCTTGGGGAGTATTTTGAAGTCGATTTAGATCAGAAGGGCTTGAGCCGTTACCGAACGACCCAAGTTCTTTTGTTTGTAGTGGCACTCTTGGTGCACCTCGCCCTAGGCTATTTGAACCATGCCGGCGGACGTGTATTATATGTAGCCGTGCCATATGCGATAGCTTTCTTCCCGATGCTGTATTGGGCTTTTGGCGTTTTTAGATTACCTGCCAAAAAACAAGAATTCAGACAGGAACATATTGGGTTGAGCTTTAATCGGGTGAAAAATATGAGCCTCACTGCTGCCATTGCCGCTGGGCTTTGCGTCTTGGGGATGCTCATATACATCATTTTTTTCAGAACAACAGGCATTTGGATGGACATCATCTTTCTGCTTGGTGAAATAATTGTGCTTTGCCTGGCGATTTATGCGCATATTTTGAGTAAAAAACTTAAAATTGACAAAATTGAAAAGCCACAAAGCTGAAAGGAAGCGATAATCAATCTAAGAACGCCTTAAAATGACAAAACAATAGATGTTTAATGAAAAGGGCATCAGGCTAGATGCCTATTTGTGCCCTGCGCTCAAAAAGCAATGTCAATTGACAGAGTTAAGACACATGGATTATAATGAAGCAAATTCTAAATGGAGAATAGGAGAAAAATGAGTAAATTTGCACGTATTTTGTCCCTTCTGATTGTTACAGTGTTGTTTGCTGGCATGCTCGCCGCATGTACCAAACCCACTCAACCAGAAACCCCCGTTCCATCTGAAGTACCAGTTGAGCCTGAAAAACCAGCTGAAACTGAAGAACC
>CAZUZM010000141.1:0-2370 GCA_964624615.1 uncultured Anaerolineaceae bacterium | reverse complement strand
GTGCCTGGCAAGCTGGTGAACGTAGTGGTTTAGGGACGACCCCAATAAAAAGCACATCCCACCGTCGTTACGGTGGGATGTTTTCTTTAAGTTATCTTTGGTTATAAGCGCTTCTGGCTCTGAGCGCAATAACATATCTGTGCATTTGGGTGTTTAATGACTCGCTTTATTATTGAAAAGCACAATATGAGGCGACGCCATCGTTGATTTCGAGATAAATAAAACCATCATATCTCATAAGCTGGAAAAGGCCTGTGCTTCCAGTCGCTTCTTTAATTTCCGTATAAAATCCGTTGAACAATGCCATCAAATTTTCTAACTCAGCTTTATCTGGGTCTGATAAGGATCCATTTGCTTTGTAATCCTGAACAAACTGTTCCAATTTCATTTTCAAAGCGGATTCTTCCCTCAAAAATATCTGGTAATTGAGGGTCTCACCATCGTTTGAAAAAACGTAATAATCCAAGTCGCTTAGTTTATTATCGGCAAGGAATTGCTTGATACGCGCATTGGTGTAACCAATTTTGCCATCCATTGTTGAAAGGTCAATCGTCGAAGGGTCAACAGCGGTTGGCTCGGTGAAATTTGGGTCGGTCATGTCACCTTCATCCAAAACGGGTGGCATGATGGCGGTTTGCTCAGCAGCGGTCTGGGTCTTTTCTGCTTCAGCGGTTACTTCAATTGGGTTCTTTGTTGGGTCCGTGAGGGCAAAATAGCGCAAAGTATCACAAGCTGAAAGGCTTAGGGCAAGCATGGCGATGATGAGGATTAGAACAGATTTTTTCATAATGATCTCCTGGTAATAAGTATTTGATCGGGTTAACCGAAACTCGTTTTATCCTACTATAAAAGTGCTATCTTGACAATATATGTCGGCCAAGTGATGGGAAAGTGTTGGTATAACCCGCCCTAAAGGAATTCAAAAAGATATATTGACAGCGATTACGGATGCTGATAAACTTCATCTGAACAATGTTCAGTTACAGGAAAGAGAGCACTCATGAACACCATCATCACCTCAAAAGAAGCCATTTTGGACATCTGCCGTGGCATGATTGCCAGCGACGGACTGGCCGCCATCAACATGCGCGCCGTGGCAAAAGCCTGTGATGTCGCACTCGGCACCCTCTACTACTACTTCCTGTCCAAGGACGACTTACTCATCGCTGCTATTGAGAGCGTCTGGAAGCATATTTTTGGCGTCGGGCGTCTGGATGCGACTAAGCTACCCTTTCCGGATTACATCGCGGGCTGGTTCCAAGGCTTTTTGCGCGGCATGGAAGAATATCCCAACTTTTTCACCATGCACTCGCTCAGTTTTGCCGGCGCAGAGCAAACCAAAGCGCGCCAAACCATGCATACGCATCTTGAGAAGCTGCACCAGGATCTACTACAGTGCTTGAAACTGGATTCTGGTGTAAGAAAGGGCTGTTTTTCAGCCAGTTTTAGCCAAACTGATTTTGTAAATTTTGTGATGTCGCACCTCATGGTAACCCTGGTGCAACAGAAAAAGGACTGCCAGACTTTGCTCGAGGTCATAAGGCGGGTTATTTATTAGTTTTTATGAAGGTTTAGAAAAAGCGCAGCGAATAAAGCGCTTAAAAAAAATGTAAAAAGGAAGAACAATGCAAGTTATTTTTGAAACAGTTTTTGATGCGCTCTACCTGGTTGGTGTCATCGTTTTGGGCATTTTGATGATCAAAGGCAGTCGTGGGCGCAAACAATATCTACTCTTTGGCGTTATGGCCATCGTGCTCGGTAGTGGTGACGCCTTTCACCTGGTGCCACGCGCCATCGCCCTCAACACCACCGGATTGGCAGATTATACCGCCGCCCTGGGCATCGGCAAGCTGATCACCTCGGTCACGATGACGCTTTTCTACGTCTTGCTCTACTTCATCTGGCGCGAACGCTATCAGGTGAAGGACAAAAAGGAACTCACTGTCTTGGTCTGGGTTTTGGCGCTGGCACGCATTGCGCTGTGCTTCTTTCCCCAAAACGCCTGGTTGCAAGCCCATCAGCCGCTGGATTGGGCCATCTACCGCAACATCCCCTTCACCATCCTGGGCATCCTCATCGTGGTGCTCTTTTACCGCTCGGCAAAAGAACGGCAGGACACACCCTTCAAATGGCTGTGGCTGACCATCGTTTTGAGCTTTGCGTTTTACCTTCCCGTGGTACTGTTCGCCGACACCCACCCCAGCGTTGGGCTACTGATGATCCCCAAAACCTGTGCCTACGTGTGGACCGTGCTCATCGGCTATTTTGCAATGAAAAAGGAGACAATCGCATGAAGAAATATATCAAACTATCTTTAGTTTATGCCATCGCGGCCATGGTGGGCGGTGTGTTTTACCGCGAGTTCACCAA
>CAZUZM010000140.1:0-2486 GCA_964624615.1 uncultured Anaerolineaceae bacterium | reverse complement strand
GTGCATACGCATAACATTCGTGATTGGGCGTTCGATAAGCATCATCTCACCGATGACACGCCTTATGGCGGTGGGGGTGGCATGATTATGAAGCCTGAGCCTGTTTTCGCCGCGGTGGAAGATGTGCTTGGCACACCGCCGGCATGTCCCGTCATTATGCTCTGTCCACAAGGTGAGGTACTCAACCAGAGTATTGCACGGGAGCTTGCCCAGCATGATCGTCTGGGCTTGGTTTGCGGTCGCTACGAAAGTTTTGACGAACGTATTCGCCAGCATTTAGTGACGCGTGTGATTTCGATTGGGGATTTTGTGCTTACCGGTGGGGAATTGCCAGCGCTCATTCTGATGGATGCCGTTGCGCGTATTGTGCCAGGCGTTTTGGGGGATGAAACAGCCACCAGCGATGATTCGTTCGCCGAGGATGGCCTTTTGGAATATCCGCAATACACCAAGCCACCGGTTTTTCGCGGTTGGGAAGTGCCTGAAATTCTTGTGGGCGGTAATCATGTTTTGCAGGCTAAATGGAAGCGGCAGCAGTCCTTAATCCGTACCCTGGAATGGCGGCCGGACCTTTTGGAAAAAGCTCATTTAACGAAAGAAGATAAACGCTTTTTGGACGCGTATCTCAAAGAAAAAGATTGTCTTAAGAATCAAGAACCATAGTAAATAGGAGAGATTATGTACGAGGACATGGTAAAGCAAGACCGTATAAACTGGGGAAAATTGTTTTTGATTGGCTTTGGTTTTTTTGGCGTGAGTGTGCTGTGGAGCCTCTATAACACGTATGTGCCCTTAATCTTGGATGGCAAATTTGGCTTGGACTCGGTGGCAATCGGTTTTATTATGGTGATGGATAACGTCGCCGCCTTTTTGCTGCAGCCTTCCATTGGTGTGTGGTCGGATAATGTGCGCACCAAGATTGGCAGACGTTTGCCCTTCATTATTATCGGCGCACCGCTTTCAGCGATTGCCTTTGGACTCATTCCTTTGGCAAAGTCATTACCTGTTTTTCTGGCGTGTACCGTTTCAACCCTTTTGGCGATGGCGTTTTGGCGCACGCCGGTGGTAGCGCTCATGCCCGACGTGACCCCCAGTAAGTTCCGCTCTCAAGCCAATGGTGTGATCAACTTTATGGGTGGCTTGGGCTTGGTCCTGGGCACATCGGTTGGTGCTAACTTGCAAAAGATCAACAGTGCTTACCCCTTCTGGTTTGGCTCTGGCTTGGTTGTATTGGCAGCCATTCTGGTCTTTATCTTTGTGCGCGAACCTCAGCAGTATGAAGAAAAAGTAGTCGAAAAGAAAGCCAGCACCTGGCGCGGGCTCAAAGAAATATTCACCAATAAACAACGTGATGCCATCCTCATTTTCTTTGCTATTTTCTTCTGGTTTATCGCCTACAACGCAATTGAAACTTTCTTGTCACTTTATGGCAAAAACTTTTTGCTGATGACCGAAGATGTTGCGGGAAAACTGATTACCAGTGTTGGGTTCGCTTTTCTGCTCTTTGCCATTCCGGCCGGTTTAATCGGTGGCAAGTTTGGCAGAAGGAAGACCATTATGACCGGTATCAGCATCATGATTTTGACCATGGCGGCAATGTTCTTTATTCCAAAGGACATCTTGTTGGTGAAACATTTTAGCCTACCCATTCTGGGTGACTTTATGAATATCTCCTTCATCCTGCTGGCGGCTGGTATTGGATGGTCGCTGATCAACATCAACTCGTTGCCGATGGTTGTGGACTTGAACACCAAGGAGCATGTGGGCACGTATACCGGGCTTTACTACTTCTTCTCAACCCTTTCGGCGATTATTGGCCCCATCCTGAACGGCTTTATCGTGAAGCGCTCGGGTGGCGACTACGGGCAGATTATGCTGGTTGGCCCGATATTCATGGCTTTCGCACTGGTGTGTATGTTCCTGGTGAAGCGTGGTGAGGCAAACGCTTATGCCGATAAGCGGCATGATGACGACGATCATCAAGATTACGTGGAAGAGCTTGAAGGGATGGACGCCATCCTATAACGAAGCTAAATTTTGTGCCCTGCAATTCGCCCTTGCCATTGCAGAGGCATTTGCGGAAAAAGGCGGCTTAATATATACTTAACAGACTTTCAAACGATACCTCAAGTATCGCTGTTTTCAACTTAACTTAAAGGAGTAAAGAATGAAGAAGAATCTATTTACAATCCTGGCCATCCTGCTAGTCACCTCGATGTTGTTGGGTGCTTGCACGAAGCCAGCCGCCCCAGTGGTTGATAAACCTGTGGACGAACAACCTGCTGAGCAACCTGCTGAAAAACCAGAAGAGCCCGCCAAAACTCTTAAGGTTGGTTTAGTGACCGACGTTGGTGAAGTTGATGACAAGAGCTTTAACCAGGCTTCCTGGGAAGGTGTTCTTGCCGCTCAAGAAGAAATCACCATCGAATCCAAATACATCGAAACCAAAGACGCCAAAGACTATGATGCCAACATCCAACTCTTCA
>CAZUZM010000139.1:0-2486 GCA_964624615.1 uncultured Anaerolineaceae bacterium | reverse complement strand
AGTAGTTCTTGCTCGTTCCTGGCAATGTAAGCCACCGCACTCACGCGCATTGCCGCTCCGTTACCGAAACTGTTGTAAGGTTTGGGGTGGTCACTATGAATCCATCTCAAAAAATGGGTGCCATAGGAGCTTTTAAACTGACGACCCAGGTCTTGCATGGCTTTTCGGGTATTTAACGCTAATGTGCTCAAAAAATCGGGATGGTCCAGGGGACCAGGTCGGTGTTCGTCGCCTTTTTTTGCTTGGGTTTTAAAATCTTGCCAGGTTTGCATGATTGATTTAGCCACTGCTAAAGACATAATACTGTCATCCGTAACGAGGCAGTCTGGGGTAAAGAACTCAAATTTTTTTGTCTTGATATTATCGAATTCGAATCTTGAGCCCGCGATATCACCGATGAATACTCCGAGCATTTCAATATTTCCTTTACCGATTTTAGCCTTATTATAGCTCTAAACAACGCTTGAATTCGTGCTATGCCTAACAAAAAAAGAGCCGGCATGTGCGCGACTCTTTTGCGTGGTGCCCCTACCGGGACTCGAACCCGGGTTTTAGCCTTGAAAGGGCTGCGTCCTAACCACTAGACCATAGGGGCGTGAGGCATTAATATACTTGATTATTTGTGGCGCGTCAAGTACTTTTTTGAAATTGGGGGCTTTTTCCTTCATTTCTTTTGTGCAAGCTAAATCCGAAGTGCTTTACTAAATTTCTTCTAAACAAATCGGTGTTAAAATCAACTCACTTTACAAAAAAGATAGGAAACAGACATTATGAAATCAAAGTTAAATCACTTTAGACGTTCAACCCTATTGGTTTTACTTGTTTTGGGCTTGGTTTTGAGTGCTTGCACTTTGCCCGCCAGCAATCCAAGTGAAGACTCTCAGGTTGTGCCAGATGATAACAAACCGATTGACCAAAAACCTGCCGAGAATGCCGCTACTGATACCTTATTGGCAAAAATTGCTAAGGAAGTCCATGCATTGGTGAAAGCAAATTGGCCCCATATGGATAAAGTCTGGCCTGGTTACGACTATAAGAACCACAATTTGCTTCTTGTTGATATGAATGACGAAATGGAAGTTCGGGAAGCTTGGGTGATGAACGCCGAATCGCTTCGAAAACTAGAAGCAAAAGATTATGAGTCCATCATGCTTCCTCAAATTGATGGCTATTCGGATCTAAAATTTGAAGGCAAACCTTCATTGGCGATTGGTATCGATTCTGAAAACGACGTAAATTTGGACGTTGCGGAGCTTTACAAAGTGGGCACGCACGAAATCGTGCACTTCTATTATCAAGGTAAGGCAAGGATTAGCGATAATGACAGCCGCGCGCAAGCCTATCCCATCGATCTCAGCCCACGCCTTTACCGTCAGATGCTTTACCATCGCTTGATCGACGCTTTTGATAATCCTGAAAAAGAAGCAGAGCTGCTTGGAAACGCCAAATATTGGCTGGAAAAATGGAAGAGTGAATTTCCCGAAGAAGAAATGGCTTCAAAATCTACTGATATTGCTGAATCCACCGCGCGTTATTCTGAAAACTTCGGCAACATCATCGGCAGTAACCCTCAAGGCGCAGACCTTGTGAAGGCGATTGAGCCCATGATTTTCCGGGATGCGCTATACACATCTGCGGATAGCGAAGCTTATGAAATCGGTTTTATTGCCGGGTTGATTTTGGACCGTCAAGGTATCGACTGGAAGAAAGGCTTCTATGACTCCCATAAACGCATCGAGGAAATCCTGCTGGAGAAGGTTGAAGCCAAAGCGGATGAACAAGATGAAAGCCTGGTAGCGAAGTTAAAGCAAGAAGTTGAAAGCACAAACAAACGCTTAGAGGGTCAGTTGGCAGGCATTATCAAAGCGAACCAAGACAGTTCGGTTCCTTACCTAAAGCTCAACGTATCCCAATCGATGTCCAGCTTTGGTGCCACCGGTGCGGTTATCTATAATGATGAAGAAGTGATGACTGGTTATACCGTTGGTTACAAAGTGGATGACAAACGTATTGAGATTACTCAAATGAGCGTTTTGTTTACTTTCGACGAAACAGATCTCTATGTACAGATTCCATTGACAATGGACTACCAGTTGGTTGACGGTGTATTGACCGTGAACACACCGGAATTGAAGGTGGATGGCATCAAAGTTGAGCAAATCCAAGAGGGTGGCCGAACACTTTTGACCGCCACCGTGACTGAATAAACACGCGAGCCCCTTACTCGTTAAGTTTTAAGATTGAACACACAGACGAAGGCAGCTGACCAAAGGCCAGCTGCTTTTGCCTATTAATTGGTCTGTTTGAAGCGTTTTGCAGAAACAGGTATCAAGTTTTCCTTATGCAAGTTACCCCTTTTATTAATAAGCGGTCCATAATTATTGCAAACATTCATGGATTACAGAGAAGGAGAATCATGGAAACAATTTTGCCCATCATTTTACAACTTGTTGGCGGTGCCGGTGGCGGTAACGGTATTGGCGCAC
>CAZUZM010000138.1:0-2544 GCA_964624615.1 uncultured Anaerolineaceae bacterium | reverse complement strand
GATGGGCTGCAAGTAAGGGGTAGACGATTTCTTCGAGAATAGCTTTACAGTGGCTACATTCCTCACGATAAAAATACCAGCCTTGCACTTTTGCCTGGCTTAAATCTGGCGTGGGAAGACTTGCACCCGGACCAATATCTTGTTGTGCCAAGTTGGCGCGTGCCATCTGTGGTGCCAGCGTGGCAAAAAAGGCAATCAATGCCAATAAAATCGAATAAGTAAACGCACGGTTTTTAAAAGCTCGCATAAGAATATCCTATGAGTGTTTTGGTTGTTTCAGCTTGTTATTCTAACACGCTTTAGCTTGAAGTGGAAAAAGCAGGAAGGTCTTTTGTGATAGGTTGGGGTTGCATGGGCTCAGGCGATTTCCAATTTTTCAAGTTCAAAAGCCTGAAGATCCAAGACCTGATAGAGGTATGCGATTTGTTCGTCGGTTAAGCCTGGCAGTACCATGCGCAGTTGGAAAGTGCCATCTTTGAAGGTGTGGTTGACCGTGCGCAGGATGTTTACCCCGGATTTTGAAATCAGTCCGGCGATTGAAGCCAAAATGCCCGGGCGGTTAGCTTTGTTGGAGCCCGTGATGAGCAAGGAAGTCCAACGGCGGGTGGTGCTGACGATGCCAACCAGGTCGAGGGTGTCCTCAAATTCGCGCATCAAGATGGAGTTTTCGCCAATCGCGGCGTAAAGGTCATCCACATTGGCACAAGCGAGCATGCCCAGGAGGTTGGCGATGCGGCTGGGTTCAAGCGCGTTGATATCATCCAGGTCCAAAATGCCGCGTTCGGCGAGGACGGCGTGGCTCATCTTTTTGCCCTTCTTGCTGGCTTCTTTGAGGCTGACACGTGCTAAAACAATGCGCAGTCGTCTTGCCGTGCTGGCGTCGCAATGGTTGAGCCACTCGGGTTCTGGCACCTTGACACTACCGCCGGTGATGACTTCTATCACATCACCCGGATCCAAAGAATCATATAGGTGCCGGTCTTCGCCATTAACCAAAACTTTATTTATTTTGTCCAGATAAAATTCCTGAACAGCGGCAACACCATCCAAAACCGTGGCGGGTTCCTGCAGGAATCGTGTGCCGCCGTAAGGGGTCAAGATTTGGACAGGGTTGTATTTGCTGATGTCTTTGTTGTTCTTGATGCAATAAACGACACCCCAGGTGTTTTCGCCTTCCATTTCTTCGGTGGCGATGGCGATTTCGATTGCGCCAGAACCGGGAAGGAAACTGGTGACTTGGAGCGCCCGATAGCCATTTTGAGGGGAGGCTATGTAGTCGTCAAACCGATCTTGGTCGAGCATTTTGCTGAAGTACTTATTGACCCGAGCCAAAAGGCGATAACAAGCGACCTGATCGGGCTCTTTGAGGATCATTCGGAAGCTGATGAGGTCGTTGAGGGCAGAAAAATCTTGAAGGGACGCTCTGCGGGCACGTGCCATGCGTTGCAATTTGTCCCAGCTTTGCCAATAACCGTTGACGGTAAAGCGTAAAGTTCCTTCTAACCCTTCGGCGGTCATCAGGTTGCCGAGTTCAGCCAGGTAGTAACGGATGAAATTGATATTCAGGCGTGGGTCGGCGTCAATTTTTTCTTTGACGCGTAGGTAAGTGTCATGTTCGGCGAAAGGAAACGCCATGTCTTCAATCCAGCGCCGCCAGCTATAACAGTTGAGAATGCCGGCAAGTTTGCCATAAGCACGAATAGCTTCGGTTGCTTTTTGCCATTGTTTGCTGGGTGACTGGTGTTGCAGGGTCATCAGATTGTGGCTCTTGTCCGCAAGTTTGACAACGAAAACGGCTGGGTCACGGAACATGGCAATTTTGCGCAGGGTGGCAATTTCGCGGCTGGAACCGTCGCGGGGATTGCTCATTTTGGTCAAACCGTCGATGATATGAACGACCTCTTCACCCAGAGGGCCTGGAAA
Organism: uncultured Anaerolineaceae bacterium; assembly: GCA_964624615.1. Lineage (GTDB taxonomy): Bacteria > Chloroflexota > Anaerolineae > Anaerolineales > Anaerolineaceae > Mesolinea. The sequence continues at coordinate 621 of CAZUZM010000138.1, read as the reverse complement.
GAGCGCTTGGATTTCTTCAAAGGATTCGCCTTGGTCTTCTACCGCGTCATGCAGGAGGGCGGCAATAGTCCAGCTTTCTTTGCCAACCAATCGGTCAACGAAGGCTGCTACCCAGGCGCAATGCGTTTCAAAATAGGGTTCGCCAGACAGGCGTAACTGGCCAGCGTGAACGCTTTTGCCCCAGTCCCAGGCTTTTTGGATGTTGGCTGTGTGGGGCACAAAATCGCAAACGCTAAACTCATCACCCATTTGCGGGCGAATTTCCTTGACTTCAGCAATCGTGACCATCGTATCCTGCCTTTAAACTATTCCGAAAATTATAGCCCAAAAGCTGTGAATTGGGTTGAATTAGCTTGGTTTTGACGGATGTTAGCTGAAAAGGATCTTCGCCTGCCACAAAAAGAGTGCGATATGGACGATAGCTGCCAGTGTGAGGATGACCCAAAACTCGGGGTGTTTCGTTTTGTGACGGAAAACCTGCATGCTCAATAAGCCACCGATCGCGCCGCCAAAAATGCCAAGAAAGAGCAGCGTTTTTTCAGGGATGCGCTGCCCACCGCGCTTGGCTTGGGCTTTATCGTAGCCAAAGAGGATGAAGGTGATGATGCTGATGGGGATGAT
>CAZUZM010000137.1:0-2584 GCA_964624615.1 uncultured Anaerolineaceae bacterium | reverse complement strand
CCAGCCTCTCCCGTCGAGACCTGGCATCCCCTTGCAAAAAGCATTATACAACAAAATAAAGAAAAAGTCCCCTCAATTGAGGGGACTTTGTATTAAGTTTTTCTTAGATTAATTGGACAGTTGTTCCAATTGGGTGGTGAGGATGTCATTGGCGGTATCGTTCAGAGCTTTCATTGCTGCGGCAACGTCAGTGCTGGGATCTTCGATCATATTGGCCATGGTCTTGTTCATTTCCTCACGGATAGGATCGTAACCAGGAACGGCGGGTTCGAAGGTACCGTATTGGATCAGTTCCCAAGCGGTCTTGTAGGCAGGATATTCCTCAAAGAATTCGCCCATCTTGTCTGCAACGCTCTTGCGTACAGGGAAGTATTGGGTGTTTTCAGCCCAGTAAACTTGAACGTCGGGGCTGGTGTAGTACTTGAGGAAGATCCAGGCAGCGAGTTCGCGTTCGGGAGTTGATTTGGGGATGCTAACGCTAGCGCCATAGATGTTGGCTTTGATGGTGCCCTTGTTGGGTAATGGAGCAACGTCCCATTCCATTTCGCCGACGCCTTCAGCAATAGCCTGGGGATAATAGATACCGAGGCCGGAGCTTGAAGCGACAGTGAAGAGGGACTTACCAGCACCAAATTGGACCTGGTCATTGTAACCATCAACGATGCGAACACAGCCGTCTTTGGCGAGGCTTTGCAGGAAGGTCATAGCTTCAATAGCTTCGGGGCTATCAAAGATGAATTGATTGGTTTCCTTGTTATAGATGTCGCCACCAAAGGCAAAGACCCAGCTAGCCATGTTGGAGGCATCCATGCGCATGGCCATACCGGTGGATTCGGCGTCACCAGTTCCCTTGGAGAAGGGTGTGGTCACGGCTTTACAAGCCATTTCTTTGAATTGTTCGGGGGTGGTAGGTGCACCAGTGTAGCCCATTTCCTTGATCCATTCGAGGTTGGTGTACATAACTTCCATGGAGCGGTTGGGGGCAATACCCAAGCGTTGGTTGTCATACAATGAGTAGACGTCCTGAGCGAAGAAAGCTTCCATATAGTCAGCTTGGTCTTCGGGGCTAAGGCCGTACTTGGGATCATTGATGATGGTGTTCATGTCAAAAATGGCATCAGCCAATTGGTACATGGCAACCTGGTTTTGGTAACCGACAACGATATCTGGCACGTCAGTAGTGTTGAGGACGGTCATCATCTTGGTGTAGATTTCAGCGTAGCGTCCGGCAACTTCTGCTTTGACGGTGATACCATATTCATTGCTGGCGTTGAAGTCTTCAACAATTTTGTTCAAGATGGCTTCGCGGTCACCACTGTGGTTGTGCCAGAAGGTGATTTCTTTGGCGGGTTCAACATTAGCCCATTCGCTCGCAGGAGCTTCGGGTTCGGTTGGTTCTACAGGATCTTCAGTTTCTTCTGCAGGTTGTTCTGGTTGAACAGGTTGTTCGGGTTGCTCAGGCTGAGGTGCTGGGGTTGTTTTACAAGCACCAAGCACGAATGCGGCGACGAGCAACATGGCGATAAGGGTAAAGACTTTTCTTCTCATTTTTTCAAAACCTCCGTTTGAATTATGAATGTTATCAACAGGCAAAGTTTAGGCCTGCCAACTCACTATTATACTCTATCCTTTTAATCCAGTTGTAGCAATGCCTTGCGTAAATTGCTTTTGGGTAAAGAGATAAAGAATGATGATCGGTATTAAACTGATCACTGCGCCAGCCATCAATAACTGGGTCTCCGTTCCGGCTTCTGAAACGAAGTTGTACAAGCCCACCATCAAAGTTCGCCATTTTCGGCTGGTAACGATGAGAGGCCAAGAGAACGCATTCCATGCACCCGTAAAGGCAAATAAAATGACCGTTACGATGGGCGCGGAACTGATGGGTAACACGATCTGGGTCAAAAAGCGCATATGCCCTGCGCCATCAATACGCGCGGCATCCCAAAGCTCATTGGGTACTTGTTGGAAAAACTGCCGTAAAAGGAAGATGCTGAAGGCGTTCGCAATGAACGGTATGGTCAGCACCCAAAAAGTGTCATTCCAGTTCCCAATCGGGACAATTTGTCCACGGATCATGAACAGGTTAGGAATGAGAGTCACCGATTCAGGAATCATCATGGTCGCCAGGAAGAGGGTGAACAGGACATCTCTTCCAGGGAACTTAATTCGTGCAAAGGCGTATGCCGCCAGCACAGAAGTTATTAAGAGTCCAACAATGGTGCCGATGGTGACCAGCGTGCTGTTTAGGAAATATTCGCCAAACTTAGCCCGTCCCCAGGCCTCGGCATAGTTTTGCCATTGTGGTACCGCAGGTAACCAGCGAATTTGGAGCGTCTCTCCTAAGGTCATCAAGGAAGATGAAACCATCCAGAAGAATGGGAACAAGCTGACCACGGCACCAAGAATCAAAACGAAATAGATGCCAACTTTCCCCAATACTTTTACAATGGGATGGGTCTTTTTAATCGTGCCTACTGGGTGTTGAAGTGTCATTGAGTTATCCATAGAAGACCCTTTCTGCCATAATCTTGTTTTGAATGAAGGTGAGTGCAAGAATGATCAAGAAAAGCACCATGGACAT
>CAZUZM010000136.1:0-2669 GCA_964624615.1 uncultured Anaerolineaceae bacterium | reverse complement strand
TCCTGCTCAACCAAAAATACATCCGCGATGAAAACAAAACCATCGCTGACCTGGTCAATGACAAAGTCGCCGCTTTGGGCGAGCGCATCGTCATCCGCCGTTTCATCCGCTACGAACTGGGTGAAACCACCAGACACCTCGAAGAAGAGGAAGCGGCTGAATAGCCAAGCACAGAGCCAACCGCAGGGTTGGCTCTTTTTTTTGCCATTTTTAGCGTAATTTTGCGCGTCCGTGTTATCATAATGTAGAAACCGCTTAGGAGGCTCAATGACTGAACCCGAAAAATCCCTCAAGTACAAACGCATCTTACTCAAACTCTCTGGTGAAGCTTTGGCTGGACCGACCGGAATGGGCATTGACCCCAAACGGGCTTATGAAATCGCCAAGGTTATCAAACAAGTCTGGGAGACCGGCGTAGAAGTTGGCGTCGTCATCGGTGCTGGGAACCTTTGGCGTGGACTTAGTGGTGAAAACGTGGGCATGGACCGCGCAACCGCTGACTATATGGGCATGCTCGCCACCGTGATGAACGCCCTTGCCATGATGGACGCCCTTGAGCAGATCGACGTTACCACACGGGTGATGTCTGCCATCGAGATGCGCACCGTAGCTGAGCCTTACATTCGCCGCCGCGCGCTTAGGCACTTTGAAAAAGGCCGCGTGGTCATCTTTGGCGGCGGCACCGGTAACCCCTACTTTTCTACGGATACAGCCGCGGCTCTGCGGGCAACCGAGGTTGGCGCTGAAGTGGTCATCAAAGCCACCAAGGTTGACGGCGTCTATGACCGCGACCCCAAGAAACACCCCGATGCCGTGCGTTTTGAAACCCTCACCCACATGGACGCCCTCAGCATGCGCCTGAACGTGATGGACAGCACCGCCATATCCCTGTGTATGGACAACGACCTGCCCATTCTTGTGCTCAACTTCTTTGAGCCAGGCGTACTCATGCGCGCCATCAAAGGAGAAAACGTTGGCACGCTGGTGAGTTAGACCAAAAGATCTTTGCCATCAGAAAATCCTTGCCAAAGGTTTTATCTTAAATTAAAAACTGGGTGTAAAAACCCAGTTTTTTTTATATTAGATGCAAAGCTTAGATTAGGGCGCTATTAAAGGATATGCCCCAGCGCAATTGAAGCCGATTGGCGTAAGCAGTTCCTCATAACTGTATTGATCCACATAAATCGTGACAACTTCTTCGCCTAGAAGTACTTTATAGGCATCGAGTATGGTGCCACCATGCTCCATCGAGCCTTCACGCTCGTAAGCTAACCACTTGCCGTTGCTGTCCTGCAGGTTCTCTAAATAAGCTCGCGCTCTGGCAGGACCATCAAAGGCATCGCCACCCACGCGAATGGGATTATCGGGAGAGTAGCCGTAACTCTCATCTTCTGCCATGGGACAAACAGTACGGGTTTCCAGTTCCTCATCGCCCAAAACCTTAACGCCGTTCAAAATCTTTTCAAAGAATTCAATGCCATAAGTCAACCACTGGTCGCCTTCCGGATCCGCTGGATCACCAACACCGATCACAGCCAGGTAGCGTTTTTCGCTGGGTTTTACAAGCACCATGCGTCCTTTGGCAATCATCTGGTTTACCTGCGTCACATAATTTAAGGCAATGCCTTCAACACCATCCAATTCAATCGGCTCTGCTTCTTCATCATTAATCTTTGCGTCAGAGCCAAAGATGTTGGCAAAAACAGTTGTTGGTAGTTCTTCAATTTCCACCATTTCATAATTGCTCACATTCCCAATAACAAGGGCATTAATGGGGTTTGAGCGGGAACCGATTAAGGCGATTGGACCACGCACACTCACATGAACGTCAGAGTCAGTCTCTAATGAAAACCCGCCTTGATAAACCTTGTAAAACTGATCAAACTGAACCAAATTGCCTGGAGGGGTTGACGTGGGCTCTTGATTCGCCAGCGCGGTTTCCGTTTGGATGGCAGCCTGGGTCCAAGTAGGAACGGGATCATCAGGCAAATCACCACCCAAAACGATTTGTGTCTTTCCACGAAGATCCGTGGTAGGTTTTTGTTCAGGTTCTGGCGTTTGGTTCTGGGTGGTCTGTTCCTGGGTTGCAGGTCCTTGGGTTTCATCGCCAGGTAGATTACTTTGCTTGCCATTGCAGGCGGTAAAACCAAGGCTAAGAACAATTAAAACTAAAATTATTTTTAAAAGGGTGTTTTTACTTTGCTTCATTTTGTCACTTTCTGCTAATCCTTATTGGCGTTTGAGGATTAGACCACAGATTCGATTTCTTTGCTTATAAAATCAAGTTTTTCCTTTATTTCAGCAAGACTGGTTTGGTCTTCTAAGGCTTGTTCGCTCTCCGAACGCACATAAGCGGTATATGGCGAAATGTTTTCCCGCAAACGTGCCACCGATTGCGAAAATTCGCCCTTAAAAGTCTTGCTCAAGCTTTCCCGCAAACTTTCACGTATCTCAGACATCTTTTCAATAAACTTGTCTTTGGCTTGTTTGCGCTTGAAGGGTATCACAAAAATGCCCAAAATAGCCAAAGTGCCTGCCGAAACGATGCCGGTGATATCCAGCGCGCGGGCAGTAATGACCGTTGCCACCAATATGCCAATGCCAGCAGCACCAACCCCAAACAAAGCGGTCTTGGCGACTGAATCCTGCACCAAGTCACCAAGTTCTTC
>CAZUZM010000135.1:0-2679 GCA_964624615.1 uncultured Anaerolineaceae bacterium | reverse complement strand
TAACCACAGCTACAGATTGTTTGTTGATACCGCGGTTGCGGAATTCGTTGTGCAACGCCTGAACGAACATATAGCCAATGGACCCCTGGGAATCAGCGCCACAGTAGTCCAGTGGCACTTCAAACAGTTCATGCGCGGCGAGTTCAGATCGGCGCAGGTTGAAACCGACCTGGGGACCATTGCCATGGGTAATGACGACATCCCAACCGTCCAAAATCATATCAGCGATGTGCGCCATGGTATCTTTGGCGGCTTCAAATTGATCGGGCAAGGATTGGTGATTCTTGTCCTTGATGAGGGCGTTGCCACCAACGGCAACAACTGCTACACCTTTTTTCTGCATAAAAAGCTTTCTCCTATCATTGAGCAATTATTCATTGTTTAACAGCCGGTGGGCGGCTGCGTTATGCTTTTCAACTTGTTTGGAAAGTTCTAAGGGTAAGAACTCACCTTTCGAGACAATTAGTTTACCACCAACAACGGTGTAATCCGCTTTAACTGGGGCACAAAAGACCACAGCCGCCAAAGGATCGTCCAAGGCGCCGGAATAATCGAGGCGATTGAGGTTGATGGCGAAAAAGTCGGTGCATTTACCAACTTCCAGCGAGCCGATGTCCTTGCGACCCAATACTGCCGCACCACCGCGTGTGGCGATGGAAAGGGCTTGGCGCGCGGTCATCAGGGCTGGGGCATCCGGTGCGGAGCGTGAAGCACCCTTAATGCCACTGTTCAAGCGTGAAAGGAGCATGGCTTGACGGACTTCGTTGAGCATGTGTGACCCGTCATTGCTGGCGGAACCATCCACGCCCAAGCCAACTTTGATGCCCTTGCCGAGCATGGTCATGATGGGTGCGATGCCTGAAGCCAGACGCATATTGGAACTGGGGCAGTGAGCCACGCCGCAGCCGTGGTGCGCGTAGACATTCATCTCATCGTCGTTAACCCAAACGGAATGCGCGAACCAAACATCATCACCAACCCAATCCAGGCTTTGCATATACGCTACAGGCTTGTGGCCAAACTTAGCCAGACAAAAATCATCTTCGTCTTCAGTTTCAGCCAGGTGGGTATGCAAGCGCACGCCATAACGCCTTGCCATGTCGGCACTTTGGCGCATTAGTTCGCCAGTGACGCTAAAAGGTGAGCATGGTGCCAGCACGATTTGCAGTTTAGATCCTGGGTTGGGATCATGGTAGCGCAAAATCAGTCGCTCACTGTCTTTGAGAATGTTTTCTTCGGTGTCAACCACGCTGTCAGGTGGCAATCCACCTTGGGATTGCCCGAGGCTCATTGAGCCACGCGAAGCATGTAAACGCATGCCAATCTCAGCAGCGGCTTCAATTTGGTCATCCAGTTTGGAGCCGTTGGGGAAGAGGTAAAGATGATCAGAAGCGGTTGTACAGCCACTCAGTGCCAGCTCAGTCAGCGCGGTTTGGGTGCTGGTGAAGACATCCTGGGGTGTCATGCGTGCCCAAATGGGGTAGAGGTAGGTGAGCCAATTAAAGAGGTTGGCGTTCTGACTACCCGGCAAAGCGCGCGTCAGGGTTTGGTAAAAGTGATGGTGCGTGTTAATTAAACCAGGCAGGATAATGTGATCCTTGAGGTCCAAGACTTCATCAGCTGTTTGGGGCAAGTTTTTTTGTGAGCCGATTTGCTCGATAAAACCGTCCCGGGAGAAAATGGCAGCGTCTTTCAATTCGCGGTCCTCGCCATCCATGGTGACGATGAGTGTGGCGTTTTTGATGAGTAATGTCGTCATACAACCCTCGCTTTTTGGGATTTAGGCTTCGGAAAGCTCCAGCGCGCGCATGGTGTTTTTGAGCAGCATGGCGATAGTCATGGGTCCGACTCCACCCGGCACAGGTGTAATCGCGCCGGCAACATCGGCTACTTCGTCATATGCTACATCGCCAACCAAGCGATAGCCGGACTTGCGACTGGGGTCATCAATCGAATTGATACCCACATCAATCACATAAGCACCCGGTTTGACCATATCTGCAGTGATGAATTCGGCTTTGCCAATCGCTGCGATGAGGATATCAGCCTGTTTGGTGACTTCAGCCAGGTTTTTGGTCTTGCTGTGACAAATAGTGACTGTGGCGTTGGCTTTGGTGAGGAGCAAAGAAACGGGCATACCCACAATATTGGAACGACCAACGACAACGGCATTGGCGCCTTCGATTGGCGCGCCATATTCGCGCAACATTTCCATGATGCCAGAGGGCGTACAAGGCACAAACACCGGATCTAAACCACGCAGGGCGATACGTCCGATGTTGATGGGGTTGAAACCATCTACGTCCTTGGTCAATTTGATGGCTGCCAAAAGGGATTCTTCGTCGAGGTGTTTGGGGAGGGGCAACTGCAACAGAATACCGGAGACGTCTTCGCGTTCGTTGAGTTCGGCGATGAGTGCATCCAATTCGGCTTGGGTGGTTTCCGTTGGCAAGTGGTAACTAATGTTTTGAATGCCTACTGCGTCACAAGCGCGGAGCTTGTTACGCACATAGGTTTGGGACGCAGGATTGTTGCCAACCAGAATGGTTGCAAGACCCGGTCGGCTTTTGCCTTGGGCGATGCGTTCTTCGATTTGTTTTTTTGTGTTCTCGCGGATCGACTCGGCGAGGCTTTTTCCGTCAATAATGGTTGCTGTCATGTTTTATCTCCTTTGCTGAT
>CAZUZM010000134.1:0-2722 GCA_964624615.1 uncultured Anaerolineaceae bacterium | reverse complement strand
TATGAACGCCAGTGGTGGCAAAAAGAAGCCCTGCAAGGTGCCGATGACGAGCATCGCCGTGTGGTGCTCGAGTTTTACCGTGCCGAACCTTTGCATGGTTCGCCCTCTCCGCTGCTGCATGCCCGCAAAGCTGGTGCCTATGTGCACGTGGACCGTATCGATAGCGTCTTTACCCGTCAGGAAGCGCGCGCGGTTGCCGAAGCGGTGCATGCCTTAGGCGGTCGCGAACTCAACTGTTTGGCATGGGAATTCGAAATGGACCTGCGCATGCATTGTGACAACCTTGAAAAAGAATTCAAACTCAAAATCAAGCTCATCCCCATCCCACGTGAAATTATGGAAAAGAACCGCAAAGAGATCCCGCCCTTTCTGGAAATGGCATCTTTGAAAGCTGAACCGATCTACCGCACCATGAATGGTCAAAGAGAGGTGGATATTAAACTGAGCAACTTTATCCCATCGCTCACCGACGTGCCCCACAAAGAACTGGAAGCACTCAATGAACGCGCGGTCAAATCCGGCATCGATTTTGTAGACTTTTGGGCAGTGGATTTTGATTATAAACCGGGTCAGGCGTTTAACCATCACTGGCAAACCTTTAGAACCAGACGTGACCGTAGTTTGCCAACCGTTTCGGACCAACATTACCGCTATCCTAAACCAGGCAAGTACACTGCCTGTGTAAAAGTGGTGGATGTTTTCGGTGCAGACACATCCATAACAGTGGACATCACCATTTAGGGAGGATTTAAGTGACAAAACGAACCATCAATGAAATGTCCCTGATGCCTTTGTATCTGCCTCAGGAAGAACCTACAGCACACCGTGCGGCTGCCAAAAAAGCTGGAGGAGAAGCCATCATCAAGGATGGTCGCCGCCCCAGTTTAATGCCAATCGTTAATAACTTGCGCAATCTTTTGGATGATTGGCGTAACAATTTTTACCCTGGCGCATCTGATACAACCCGTGAACTTTTTTATCATTGGTTTCTGACAGACCATCTCATGCAAAAGGCAAACGGAGAGCTTTATCAGTTTGGCTATTATTTCTGCCAAAGAGAAGCAATTGAGACCTATGTCTATTTGATGGAAGTCGCCCAAACCCGAACGCTCTCAGGACTGCTTGGCGAATATGGTGATGAGCAGATGGCAATGGCAGCGGAAGGTATTCAGCCCGAAGAAGATTTATGGCCTCGATACGCCTTTAGAATGGCAACCGGTAGCGGTAAGACCAAGGTGATGAGCTTGGCTATTGTGTGGTCTTATTTTCATGCCTTGCGCGAAAGTGACAGCCCAATGTCAAGAAACTTTCTGGTTGTCGCACCAAACTTAACTGTTTTTGAACGATTAAAAGAAGATTTCGCTTATGGAAAAATCTTCGACCAGGATCCACTTATTCCCGAATCATGGCGTGGTGATTGGAATTTAACTACGGTCCTACAGGATGAAGCCAGTGGGGCGCCAACTGGTGGAACACTTTATTTAACCAATATCCACCGACTATACGATAAGCGAACAAGACGGTCCGCCGCCACAGAAAGCTATGCCTGGGCAGGACCAGCAGTTTCAAAGGCAAAGGCTTTGGATCTAAGCGAGGAATTGCGAAAAAGAGTAAGTTCTCACCGTGATTTGATGGTCATCAATGATGAAGCTCATCACCTTTGGGATCCAGATTCGGCTTGGAATGATGTTATTTTTGGTTTAGACGAGTCTTATAAATCCAATAATGGTAAAGGTTTAACCGCGCAGCTAGACTTTTCAGCTACACCTAAAGACCAAGGTGGCAACTTTTTTAAGCATATCGTTGTCGATTCCCCACTTGGTGAAGCGGTGGATGCAGGCATTGTGAAGGTTCCAATCATTGGTCATGTGCCTAACCTTCAAACCCGGGCTGACGAGAACGCCGCTTGGCGATACGACGAACACCTTAGATTAGGTTACAACCGTTGGCAAAAGTCATGGGATGAGTGGAAAGAAAGTGGTCAGAAAGCTTTGCTCTTTATTATGTGTGAAAACACCAAAGCTGCTGATGAAATTACGCAAAGATTAAACACTGACCCTGTTTTTGAGATGCTCAATGGTAAAACCATCAACTTACACACCAACCTAAAAGGTAAACTCAAAAGGATTAAGGGCAGTAAGGATCAATACGAGTTCGTTGAAAACGAAAACGATATCAGTGATGAAGACTTAAACGCCTTGCGTAAGCTTTCCCGCGAGTTGGACGATAATACCAGTCCTTATCGCTGTATCGTCTCGGTTCTGATGTTACGGGAAGGCTGGGACGTGCGCAATGTGACAACCATTGTACCTTTGCGTCCTTATTCAGCAAAAGCCCAGATCTTGCCCGAACAAACGCTGGGCAGAGGACTTAGGCGCATCACCCCTCCCGGACAAGCACTGGAAACGGTAACCGTAGTTGAGCATCCTTCTTTTGTTCGACTTTATACCGACGAACTCGAACAAGAAGGGCTCTTTATTGAAAACGTTGCGGTTGACGCGGTCGCCAGTACAACGATGAGCATCTTTCCGGATGATAAAAAGGATTGGACTCAACTGGGCATCCAACTGCCAGGTTTATCAGACAGCTTCAGAATTGTGCCAAGGATCGAAGATATCACCATAGAAGACATTCTGGAACAATCGAAGCATTTTCCCAAACTTACCTTAGGAGAAGCCCGCCAGGTAGAACTTGATTTTCAAGGTCGTTCATTGATTACCAA
>CAZUZM010000133.1:0-2740 GCA_964624615.1 uncultured Anaerolineaceae bacterium | reverse complement strand
AAGACAGACCATTCAAGAAGAAATCGAAACGGATTTGGCGCGCATTCAACAGGAGGCTTTTGACCGCTTTATGAAAGCGTCTCAAAGCGCCACCGAGTCTCAAACGCAAGCCCCAAAAGACGAACCCCCTACAGACCACTCAGCTTTGACACAGCCGTCCATAGGCTTTTCTGAAGCAAGAAAAGCCATCGGCAGACGCGCCCGAGGCAGACCCAGAACCGCTTCGACCGACACCAACGACAGCCCCCAAGAAACCGAAACGCCACATGAAACCCTTTGGGCCAAACCCTTTTCCAATGTTTTTAGCGGCATCGACTTAGGCAGAGACCTTAGCCATACCGACGCCTTGATGCCCCGCGACCTGCTGAGACGTGATTTTGGCAAACCCGATTTGCCGTCACCCCTCATCCAAAAACCCGTGTCACACCTCCCGTTGCGCCCCAGAAAGCGAAAAGCCTCAGAGGATCCCATGCCCGAAGCCGACAGCGCCGCCCAAGCGCCAGCGCCAGCGCCATCACCACCCCCAATAGACCCCAGCCAGGAACCTGGTGACTATGAAGAGGACTTTGAGGATGCTCTTGAGCGCACCCTCGGTCGAAACGATCTCGTATCGATTTCCTATCTCCTCAAAGGGCACAAATCGGCTCAATCGGTGTGTAGACTCATTCTTAGGGACCAACACGGCATTATCGGTTATGGCACAGGATTTCTGGTGGCACCGGACATCATCATGACCAATAACCACGTTATCCCCAACCAAGAAAGAACCGTCTTTACGGTAGCGGAGTTTGACTTCCAGTTCGACGAAAACAACAGCCCGTGTGAAACGCACACCTTTAGGCTGAATGCCGATAAGTTTTTCATGACCCATAAAGCGCTGGATTTTACGCTTGTGGCACTCCAAACGAAAAACGCCCGCGGTAAAAAACTGAGTGACTTCCCTCACATCCAACTTTTTTCCCATGATGCAGATATCTATACTGGGGATTGCGTTTCGATTATCCAGCACCCCAAGGGCAACGATAAGTCTGTCGCGCTGCGGGAAAACGAGGTCAAGTTTGTTCATCCTGACTTCCTGCACTACCTGACCGACACCGAGCCTGGCTCATCCGGATCGCCTGTTTTCAATGACCATTGGGAAGCGGTTGCCCTGCACCACTCGGGCATCCCCGACCCAGTCAAAAAAGGCGCGTGGGTCGCCAATGAAGGCATCCGAATCAGCTCAATTGCCGCTTTTGTAAAAACTGTTTATGACGGTTCAAAAGATCGAAAGCAAAGAAAAATGATGAAAGGAATTTTCCAATGGTAAAAGAAAAAACTAAAAAAGCTGAACCCGCGCCAAGCAAAAAGGAAATCCTTAGGACGGGATTTGACCCCCTGTTTCTGGGCGAAGATTATCCATTAGCCTTGCCGCAACTGTCTGAAGAGATGGCAGAAGACAGCGCCAAACTGAAGGACGGCTCGAACATCCTCCATTACGTTCACTTTTCGGTCGTCATGCGCCAATCCAGAGGGCTGGCATACTTTACCGCGGTCAACATTGACGGAAATACGCTGCGCAGGGATATTCCCAGGATTGATAAGTGGAGCCTTGATAGCCGGATTAGCCGCAAGTATCAGTATGGCAATGAAGTCTATGCGAAAAACGACCTCGACAAAGGGCACCTCGTGCGCCGGCTGGATCCGGTTTGGGGTGAAAAGGAAGTCGCGCGCCAGGCCAATGATGACTCGTTTTACTACACCAACAGCGCGCCACAACACAAAAACCTGAACCAAAAAATCTGGTTGGGCCTGGAAGATTATTTGCTGACCAACGCCCAAAACCATGCGCTGAAGGTTTCGGTGTTCACCGGTCCCATCTTTAGAGATGATGACCAAGTCTACCGGGAGAAGTTTTTGCTGCCGGCGGATTTCTGGAAAGTCGTGGTCATGGTGAAGAAAGATGGCAACCTTTCTGCCACAGCCTACCTTCAAACCCAAAAGGATATGATTGAAAACCTGGAATTCTTCTTTAGTGAGTACAAAACTTACCAGGTGCCGATTCAACAAATTGAAGAACTGAGCGGATTGGACTTCGGCGATTTGTACAAGTACGACCCCTTGGCAGCCATCGAGTCGACGGGTTTGTTAATTACCGACGAAACCAATATTATGATTTAGATTTTTATTGTGTTTTTGAGGATAAACAGGGGCAGCCTACCCTGAATTCAGCGATGTGGTTGCCCCTTAAGTTTTCTAACGACTTGCTTTTAAAGCCCGAAAAGACTGTATAAAGCCGCTGGCCAGAAGAGATGCAGGAGGAGGAAGAGGACCGACACCAACGCCATCACTCGGTGGCCTTGCAAGGCGCGTTTATCCTTCTTCTTCCAGAATATTGCACCCAACACGCCGGTCACAATGATGCTCATCAGGGTCAGCGACCCAGTATGCAGCCTCAATCGCCCCAACATGCCATAGCCATGCACTGCCGCGATGATGACCAAGGCAATCCCCAAAGGTTTATGAATCTGCCTCAAAATTTTGACGGCTTTTGATAGACCCTTACATTCATTCTTAAAGGCCCATTTGTTGACCATGCGCAACACATAAGGCAAAACCATGACAGCCAAAGCAACCAGCGTTACCCACCCAAGAAATCGAAAATTCATCTTTACCTCCGAAAAAAATGTAAAAAAAATAGAGCTGCTGAAAGGCCAGCAGCTCTATTTTAATACAAATTGCTCTAGGGAACCAACTTCCC
>CAZUZM010000132.1:0-2746 GCA_964624615.1 uncultured Anaerolineaceae bacterium | reverse complement strand
GCCCTATGGGCGAAAAAGAAAAACCTCCGGCTTAGCCGGAGGATATTTATTGTTGCGCTTTTTTTATTTGCATTGTCAAAAAATCATCAACCATATCTTGCTTTTTCGCTTGACTGGTCATAAATCGTCGTTTAGAATTTGAATCATGACAAACCAATCTCGATAGTTCACGCCTTTAGCATGCCCTGCGTAGCAGGGTTTTGCAGGCGTTGACGGATTGCGAGTGGTTTTTTCTTATTAAAGCAGACTTTTTTGGTGGAATCACAGGCAATCCCTGTGATTTTTTTGTTAAGAAATAACTGAAATGATTGAAAAATGAAGAGGAATAAATGAATACAGACAACCTAACCCAAACGAATGATGTTCCGGCCGATTACGCGCCTTTACCCCTATTGGATGGCTACCGTTTTTATCGCTTTACCGGTACTGATGAAGATTATGAGAACATTGCCAAGGTGGTGAATTCGCGCCAAGGCGAACGTGACTTTTTTGCCCCTACGACCGCAGATGAAATCAAAAGCGAATACGGCTACCTCGGCGAGAGTTGTGACCCCAAGCGGGACCTCATTTTTTCCAAAAAAGATGGCCAAGTCATCGCTTATTGTCGCGGATCAGAAAAAAAAGCAACCGAAGAAGAGCGGTGGGATCATTTTATGATGCTGAACATCAATCCAAAGGTGTCGGACCAAAAATTGGCACATACCCTGCTGGCATGGTGTGAAGCCCAAGCCAGCCTTCGCCACCAAACGCATCATGCAGGTGAGGCTGCCGATTATTGTTACCATTGTCTTGAACAGATGCCCGATAAAATGGCATTGATGAAAGAAGCCAACTATCAGCCTGTTCGCTATTGGGATACCTTGATTCATCGTTTGGAAGACATCCCGCATTTTCCCATGCCCGAGGGGTTGGAGTTGCGCGCAGCGATGCCTTCCCATTATCGTCAGATTTGGGAAGCGGATCAAGAGGCTTTTAAGGATCATTGGGGCATGCACGAAATGAGCGAAGAGGACTATCAAGCGTGGACTGATCCTAAGGAATACTTCCAGCCTTATCTTTTCCAGGTTGCCTGGGATGGTGATGAGATTGCTGGCGAGGTTTTGCCTTGGATTATAGGCCCCCAAAACGACCTCAAAAAGCGCGCACGCGCAACGATTGGCGATGTGTCTGTGCGACGTCCCAGGCGGGGCAAGGGTTTGGCAAAGGCTTTGCTTAGTCGCACCTTAGAGGCGCTCAAACTCTTGAACATCAAAGAGGTTGAGCTGGTCGTGGATAGCGAAAATCCCAGTGGTGCCTATAAGCTCTATGAAACGCTGGGTTTTGTCTTCGATGAAAGAGGTATTTCCTGGAGGAAGCCTCTGACATAGAAAGGACACAAAATGTTACATATTAATCGCATTTCGAAGCGATTTGATTACACACCCATATTGAAAGAGGTCAGTTTCACCCTCGGCGATGGCGAAAAGGTGGCTTTGGTCGGCGCTAATGGCAGTGGTAAAAGCACCTTGATGCAGATTATTGCCGGGGCTTTGGAAGCCGATGCTGGCACGATTACCTTGAGCGGTGGCGATACTTTGGGTTACCTGCCCCAGGCTGGTGAGGTAGATGAAGCACTCACGATCGAAGCGCTTTTCTTGCAGAAGCTCAGCGCGCATTACCGGGGCGGGTCGCCCAAAGCATTAACGCCAACTGAAGAAGCCGAAGCCTACCGCATTTTGGCGGGATTGGGCTCGGATTATCTGGCTCTGGATACGCCCATAAAACAGCTCAGCGGTGGGGAATTAACTCGCGTACATCTGGCGGCTTTGTTTTTGACCGCGCCATCCATTTTGCTCCTGGATGAGCCGACCAATCACCTTGATATTCCCGCGTTGGAGTGGCTGGAGCAGTTTTTGCAGCATTACCATGGCAGTGTTTTGCTCATCTCGCATGACCGTGTGTTTTTGGATCGTGTCGTGTCCTGTATTTACGAGCTGGATGAAGTGACCCAGAGCATCCGAAAATTCCCTGGGAATTACAGCAACTATGCAAAGGTCATCGCGGAGGAAAAAGAAAAAGCCTACGAACGCTGGAAGGATCAACAAGCTGAAATCAAACGCTTGAAGGCCGACTGGGTTCAAACCGCCGAGCAGGCACGCCATACAGAGAACCAAACCAAGGACTCCAAAATGCGCCGGTACGCCAAGAAGGTTGCCAAAAAGGGGCTTGCCAAGAAGCATCGACTGGAACGCTACCTGGAAGATGAGGCGCGCATTGAGAAGCCGATGGACAAATGGCGCTTGCGGGTCAACTTTAGCGAGCCGGAACATCACAGCGCTCTTGCATTAGAGACCAATGGGCTAAGCTTTGCTTTTGACCAGCGCGTGCTTTTTGAGGACCTCAATCTGACCATTCAAGGGCAGGAACGGGTAGCCTTAATCGGTGCCAATGGCTGTGGCAAAAGCACTTTGCTGAAGGTTTTACTGGGGCAACTGGCGCCACTTTCGAGCGCATATCGCTGGGGTGGACGCATCAAAATTGGCTATATGGCGCAGAACCAGGACACGCTTGACCCTAAAAAGAGCGCGCTGGAAACCTTGCAGGACATCCGCCCGATGGCCATGTCTGAGGCTTACCATTTCTTGCATTATTTCTTGTTGGATGAAGACCAGGTCATTTTGCCGACAGCCAGTTTGAGCTATGGGCAGCGCTCGCGTTTGATGCTGGCGTGTTTGGTGGCAGAAGGCGCGACCTTTTTGGTGCTGGA
>CAZUZM010000131.1:0-2866 GCA_964624615.1 uncultured Anaerolineaceae bacterium | reverse complement strand
CTCTACTTATAAGGCATATTCTTATGGACTTTTTACACGGAAGCTAATGACGTCAACTGATTTTGGCGTTGATCCTTCACGCAGAGCAAAAAAAGGCTCAAACCGGTCGTTTATTTGCGGGAAACATTATTGATGGGAGTGAGGCGTGCGGTGTCCCACAGGCGCATCCGGATATTTACCACCCTTCACCAAATTGATCGCGAAAGACTTTTTTCGCATCGTATTGCGTGCGGGCGTCTTTTTCCTCCGCTGGGTAGCCGACAAAAATAATGTTAAGCGCTTTCACATTAGCCGGAAGACCCAAAACCTGGTGAATACGTTTTTCAATCATCTCAATCGGATGCACCCCACACCACACGGTGCCTAATCCCAAACCCACCGCGGCGAGTAAGATATTTTCTGTCGCCGCTGAACAATCCTGTACCCAAAAGCGGTCCACAATCGGCCGTTTAAAAATGGACATATCCGCACAGACACTAATCACGCATGGCGCATTCATCTTGCCAAAAGGCATTTCTTTGCGAATTTTATCCAAAATGTCAGCATCACGCACAACCACAAACCTCCAAGGCTGCGTATTGGTAGCAGTTGGCGCAGCCATCGCGGCCTTAAGCAAATGCTCCACCTGCTCATCGCTGACTGGTTGTTCTGTAAACTTACGAACGCTCCTGCGGGCATAAATCGCATCAAAAATGGCTTTATTTTCCATGACTCACCTTCTCCTCAGTTAAGCCTCGAACCGGCTTCAAAACGTGTCGTTAGCCAAAAAAGCGTCAATGAATGCCTGAGCATCCTGGACCGTTTTTACCGAACCAAGATATTGGGCTTCTTCCAATTGATCCAGCAATGCTCCGATGATTGGACCAGGCGCTAAACCGGCATACGCCATGATTTGACCACCATCCATGAGCATCTGTGGCTTAACGATTTCATCTCCACGCTCGAACCAGGCGTTCAACAAAGACTTCATCGCCTCTCGCATCGTCTTTTTTTCTTCTATACACATCGTCTTCGATTCCAAAGCGTCCGTAAACGCCAAAGCGATGAGTACAAACCCAGGCGTGGCGTCTTTGAGGTCCTTCAGAAGATAGTAGATTTCCTTCTCATCATACGGTCGTTGTTGCGCAATTTGCCAAAAATCAGACAGGTAAACCCTTTCGATGCGGCTTAAAAAACTGGCTTCGTCATTACTTAGTTTGTAATAATTAATGACCGCTTGGATGCTACTGGGTGAACCTTGCCGAACATCTTCTCTCAATAATAATGCCAACAGCACCAATAAATTGCGAACCGTTCTTCCGGATGTAATTTGATGGGATAAGTAGGCAAGATAGTCTTCTCGCCATGCTCCAATCAATTTCTGGCTGGCTTTATGTGTCTCAGCGATCAGCTCTTCAAGGTCATGTTGCTCGAGGTGAATAAAGCTGTTTTCCAACATTGCAACCCTTCGCATTCGCTGCTCAAAACTTTGGTTGCTCTCGCTTTCCAAATCTGGCTCAAAAGCCGGGACACACGGGAAAATTTCATTCAGAATTCCCAAATACCACAAGAGACGCAAAGAGTCTTCATTATTCGGTAACTTGAGGATTTTGAACAGCTCGTCACGCACTCTTTCGCTCGAAACCTCGCCCAAGCGCTCAGTGGCTACGCGCAACAAGTCAGTAATTCCAGGCGCAAAGCCTAATTCAAACGCTTGCATCATGCGCACAGCACGCACAACTCTTAACGGATCACTCTCAAATGCTCCTTCAGAAGCAACCTGCAAAAGGCTATTCCCGAGATCCAGTTTGCCCCCTAATGGGTCAATCAAGTGCGCAGGGTCATCGACATCGATTGCCATGGCATTGATCGTAAAATCCCGCGCGCGCAAATCCGCTTCAAGATCTTTTCCAACAAACTCGGCGATATCCACAAAACGCTCTTCAGGCGAGCCACCATTGACGACCACCCGGTTAAAACCCCGTGCGTCATCCAATGCAAAGCTGGTTCCATGCAACGCCTTCCGCAGGCATTTGGCGAGGTCTTTCGACCCTTTTTCAGTGACAAAATCAAAATCATTCAGAGGAAGATCGAGCAGCATGTCACGCACTGCACCCCCCACCAAATAAACTTTTTGATCAGGTTTCTTGCAGTCGCGAATAGCTTGAAGAATCTTTTCAACCTCAAGCCTAGCTTGGGCTTTCATACTTGTCCAAATCTACCGTACCAATAAAGGGTAAGTTGCGATGATACTCGTCAATGTCAAGCCCATAACCAAAGACAAACTCATTTTCGATTCTGAATCCTGTATAACGAATGTCCACGTCTACTTCACGTCTCTCATACTTATCCAAAAGCGTACAGATTGTAAGCGACGCTGGATTACGTGTTTGCAGCAGTTCAAGAACCGATGTCAAGGTATGCCCACTGTCGATGATGTCTTCAACAATCAAAACATGACGACCTTTGATTGGCGTGCGCAAGTCGAGCGTAATGCGCACGTCGCCATCACTTTGGCGCATGCCCTGCTCATAAGATGCCACCGCCATGAACTCCACCGCCACCGGCAGGTCAATGTGGCGAATGAGATCCGCGGTAATCATCACACCACCGCGCAAGATGCTGATCACCAGGATTTCTTTTCCAGCAAAATCACGGGTGATTTCTTCACCAAGCGCTTTGATTCGGGCTTGTAAATCCTCTTCTGATACCAAAACCTTTTTGATAAATTCGGTCCAATGTTGAACGGTCATTATTTCTCTCCTTTTCCGGGCACTTCATGACAATGGCGACAGCGCGCCTCATACATTTCAGCCGCACCGACGATAACCACCGGCTCATCGTATCGCGCCGGTAAACCGTTTACCAAGCGTTGGGTGCGCGTGGC
>CAZUZM010000130.1:0-2871 GCA_964624615.1 uncultured Anaerolineaceae bacterium | reverse complement strand
CAGGTCTTAGTATTGTGGCACCGTCTTGACCCATCTCCGGATAATATCCGGTCAAGACCAGTAAATCGTGCCAGTTGTATTGAACCTTGCTATAGAAGGTGTGGATGGGGTTTTGTAATTGGTTGTTCTTAATGTCTTTCATTTTTTTCCTTTGCTAAACTAAAGTTTCTAAATTGTTACTAATAGTTTAGCTAGCCGTTCAGACACCCCTGTCCATAGGCAAGGAAAAACAAAAAAAGGTCAATTAAAGGAATATTCTCTTAAAATAATGTGTGGTCACTGTGCCTTCAGCAAACAGTTTTTCTGTGGCATGGGAATAGAAAAGACGCAAGAGACTACGATCGAGACCAATATTTTCAAGATCCGCATTCAGTCTTGTCGTGGTTCTTGTGCGTGTTCCTTCAGTCTTCGCACCTGGAATATCCAGCCCTTGTTCAAGCTCTAACGAGATGAGTAAAAAATCCAACTTATTAGAAGTATCATGAAAACAATCACGCTTATCTAAAAACTTGTAATAAGGACGATTGTTGTACCTGTCAATAATAAATGCGTTGGTATCTTTTGAGAGCTTAAAAATCAAGGAATCATATTCGTCAACAGAGATGTATTTATGCTCAACAGTGTTATTGCTTCTGATCGAATAAAAGACAAAATTTTCAATGGGATCTACGACCAGTTCTCGAAATTGCTCAAATTGTTCCGATTCCAAAAACACTTCAAATCCATTAGGGTAATTTTTCAGGAAATCAAAGTTTAGCGCAAAAAGCAGTCTCTTTGAAAGTTCAATTTGTGCATCATTCAATTTCAGCTGATCAAATACTTGTTCACCAGATCGGCTCAGGTCTAAAGCCTTTATAAAGCTGCACAATGCATCTGCATACCGTCCGCCCTTGTAGTATAAGTGCGCTAAACGATAAAAAGCTATGGGGTTCTCAGGGAGAATACGAAGCACCCATTGAAAAGATCGAATCGCTTTCTCACCCAACTCATTAGGGCTTTGTTTATAGAAGAGGCCTTCTTTCATCAGGAACTGAATATGTTTCAACAAGTAAAAGTCTTTCGTTGCCTGGCTAAAATTCTCGGGGTTACTCCTTATTATCCGATAAGCACTCCATACGATTCTCTTTTCATGCCTCGGATTATCAAGGTAGTCAGCGTGTTCATCAATCCAATCAATAAGAGCTTCTTCTGTATTAATAGTTTCAGGTATGTGCAATAATGGTTGTCTGGACATAAATACTATTTTATCTCATCTTAATTGTTTGCCTTCAAAAACGCAGAAAATGCTTCTTTTCACCCCTTGACTCCTCGCAATTTGTGATATACTTCTGCACGGCTCCGGGTGTGAACCTGGGGACTACTATTACACACGCCTCGGTACAGACCTTCCCGCGTGCCTCACAAGGGTTCGGAACGGTCGCAAAACCAGGCGGAGGCATAACGCAAAGGAGAATAATGCCCCCTGTATCAATGAAAGCTCTGCTTGAGAGCGGTGTCCACTTTGGACACAGAACCAATAAATGGAACCCCAAGATGCGCCCTTACATCTTCACCGAGCGCAATGGCATCCATATCATCGACCTTCAACAAACCGTCAAACTGCTCGAAGAAGCAGCTGAAAAAGTGCGCGACGTCGTCGCCGCCGGCGGTACCGTCCTCTTTGTTGGCACCAAACGCCAGGCTCAGGAAACCATCCAGGAAGAAGCCGAACGCTGTGGTATGCCTTTTGTCAACCAGCGCTGGCTGGGTGGCACCCTGACCAACTGGGTCACCATTCAAGAACGTCTGGTTGAACTCACCCGCCTCGAAAAAATGTTTGAGACCGGCGAAGTGCAAGCCCTGACCAAAAAAGAACGCTTGTTGCTGGAACGCGATATCAATCGTCTTGACAACCGCCTGAGTGGTTTGCGCAACATGAAGTCCTTACCCGACATGCTCTTTGTTGTCGACATCGAACGTGACGACACCGCTGTCCGCGAAGCTGTTTCCAAGGAAATCCCCGTCATCGCCATGGTGGATACCAACTGTGATCCCCGCTTCATCGATTACGTGATCCCCAGCAATGACGACGCCATCCGCGCCATCAAACTGTTGGTTGCCCGCATCGCTGATGCTGCCATCGAAGGCAAAATGATGCGCAAGGATATTGAAGAAGAAGAACCCGTGCTCGAAACCAAGTCCCGCATCGCCCGCCGTCTCGACGAAGACGAAGAACTGGACGACGAAGACCTGTTGGGCGAATCCACCCGCGCCAAGATCGTTGTCGAGCGCCAGGATACCGCCGAAGAAGCCAGCACTGAAGAAAAAGACGAAGCATAAGCCTCGCGCTTACCCGCAAGATAAGGAGTAAAATGGAAATTACAATTGATATGATCAAAGAACTGCGCGAAAAAACCGGTTGTGGCATCATGGACTGCAAAACAGCCCTGAAGAACGCCAACGGCGATTTCGACATCGCGCTTGAAGAACTGCGCGCCAAAGGCCTCCAAAAAGCCGAAAAACGCGTCAACCGCGAAGCCTCCGAAGGTCGCGTTGAAGTTTATATCCACTCAGAAGGCCGCCTGGTCGTCGTCGTGGAAATCAACAGCGAAACCGACTTCGTTGCCAAATCAGACTCATTCCTCGAGCTCTGCCACGAAGTTGCGCTCCAAATCGCTGCCAGCAGCCCCAAATTCGTCTCCGTCGAAGACATTCCTGCCGAAGTCATCGAAGCTGAAAAAGAAGCTGTGGCAACCCGCGTCCGTGAAGAAGGTAAGCCCGAGGCCATCATCCCCAAGATTGTTGAAGGCTACATGAAAAAATATATGGACGAAAACGTCCTGCTCAACCAAAAATACATCCGCGATGAAAACAAAACCATCGCTGACCTGG
>CAZUZM010000129.1:0-2886 GCA_964624615.1 uncultured Anaerolineaceae bacterium | reverse complement strand
TTTCGATAATCATCTACGGAGGAACAATGACAGATAAAAAATGGGTTTATTTATTCAACGAGGTCGACGCGGCTGAAAAGTATGCTGGCTCTTGGGACGGCGTGCGTGGCTTGCTCGGTGGCAAAGGTGCCAACCTTGGTGATATGATCCGCGCAGGTATTCCAGTACCCCCTGGTTTTACCATCACAACTGAAGCTTGTAACGAATTTCAAAAGACACGTGAATTCCCAGAAGGTATGTGGGACCAGGTCTTAGCTGCCGTAAAGGCACTTGAGGAACAAACTGGTAAGAAGTTTGGTGACGCGGATAACCCCATGCTGGTTTCCGTTCGTTCTGGTTCAAAATTCTCCATGCCCGGCATGATGGATACCGTCTTGAACCTTGGTTTGAATGAAGAAACCGCCGAAGGTATGATCAAACGAACCGGTAACCCTGGCTTTGTCGATGACTCCTACCGACGTCTCGTGCACATGCTCGGTACCGTCGTTTTGGGCATTGACGATGAATATTTCGAGGAACCCCTCGAAGCTTACAAAGCTCAAAAAGGTTATAAGCTTGACACTGAAATGAGCGCTGATGACTGGGCTGAAATTATAAAAGCCTACTTGGCTGTGGTCAAAGAACACAAGGGTTTTGACTTCCCCATGGATCCTTACAAGCAGCTTGAATTTGCTGTGAAGGCCGTGTTTGACTCTTGGGACTCTCGCCGCGCCATCGACTATCGCCGACGTGAGAACATTCCAGACAATTTGGGCACCGCTGTCAACGTACAGTTGATGGTCTTTGGTAACACTGGCGAAACCTCTGGTACCGGTGTGGCGTTTACCCGCAACCCCCAGACTGGTGTGAACGAAATGTACGGTGAGTACCTCGTGAACGCCCAGGGCGAAGATGTTGTGGCTGGTATCCGTAATGCTGACCCCATTGTTGAAATGGCAAAACTGTGGCCCGATGTTTACCAACAGTTCTTCAACATCACCGAAACCCTCGAAAAGCATTACAAAGATATGCAAGACGTGGAATTTACGGTTGAAGAAGGCAAACTTTGGATGCTGCAAACCCGTAACGGTAAGCGCACCGCCAAAGCTGCTGTACAAATCGCCGTGGATATGGTCAACGAAGGTTTGATCGACAAGGTCGAAGCCGTCAAGCGTGTCAGCCCCGAACAGGTTGATAACTTGCTGCACCCTCAATTCTCCCAGGCTGCCAAAGACGCTGCCAAGGCTGAAGGTCGCTATTTCTCCAAGGGCGTCAATGCTTCCCCAGGTGCTGCCGTGGGTCGTATTTACTTTGACCCTGACACTGTTCAGAAGAAAAATCAGGAAGAAGGACAGGATGTCATCATGGTGCGTCCTTTCACCAAACCTGATGATGTGCATGGTATGCTGTCTGCTAAGGGTATTTTAACCTCTGAAGGTGGCGCAACTTCTCACGCCGCCGTTGTGGCTCGCCAATTTGGTGTGCCCTGTGTGGTGGGTGCTTCTGATATCGCTATCGACGCTGAAAAATTGCAAATGACCTCAGGCGGTCAGACCGTTAAAGAAGGCGAATGGATTTCAGTCGACGGTTCAACCGGTGAGGTTTATGTTGGCCAATTGGCGATGAGCCAGGTTGACATCACTGAACAAAAAGAACTGATGCAGCTTCTGACTTGGGCTGACGAAATTTCTCGCCTGCAGGTTTGGGCTAATGCGGATTATCCCGCCGACGCCACCCGCGCACGCGAATATGGCGCCAAGGGTATTGGCCTCTGCCGCACCGAGCATATGTTCTTCGACGTTGAGCGCCTGCCCGACGTGCAAAAGATGATCATGAACGCTGAAGAAACCCAACGCATGTTGGACGGCATCGACGTTCTGCAACGTGCCCACGACAGTGGACGTCTTGAAGGACGCAGCTTGAGCGAAGCCGAATTGGTTGAACTCCAGGCTCAAATCGCCGAAGAAACCAAGAAAATGCACGAAACTCCGGCTGCCAAGGCTTACTTTAGCGCATTGGGAACCATTTTGCCCTTGCAACGCGGTGACTTCTACGGTCTCTTTGAAGCGATGGACGGTCTCCCCGTTATCATTCGTTTGATAGACCCACCACTGCACGAGTTCTTGCCCTCTATGGAAGAACTTTTGGTTGAAACCGCCACCATGCGCGCTAAGGGCGAGACCTGTGGCTTGGTTGAGAAAGAAGACCTCTTGGCTGTGGTGCAAGGTCTGCACGAAAGCAACCCCATGATGGGTCTGCGCGGTATCCGCTTGGGTATCGTTTACCCCGACATCATGAAGATGCAAGTTCGCGCAATCTTCGAAGCTGCCTGCGATGCCAAACTGAACGGCATTGATCCGCATCCCGAGATCATGATCCCCTTGACCGGTACCGTGAACGAGCTGCGCGAAGTCCAACCGACCTTGGTGCAAATTGCCAAGGACGTGATGGCTGAAAAGGGTGTCGAAGTGGCTTACAAATTCGGTACGATGGTCGAAATTCCCCGTGCTTGTGTGACCGCTGACGAAGTTGCCGAGTATGCCGAGTTCTTCTCCTTCGGTACCAACGACTTGACCCAAATGACCTTTGGTTACAGCCGTGACGACGCCGAACGCACCTTCCTGGCTGAATACGTTGATAAAGGTATTCTGCCCAAGAACCCCTTCCAGGAATTGGATCGCAAGGGCGTTGGCGCTTTGATGAAGATGGCGATTGAAAAAGGCCGCGCTGTTCGCCCCAACCTCGAAGTGGGTATTTGTGGTGAGCACGGTGGTGACCCCAGCTCCATCGAATGGTGTCACTTGATCGGTAACAACTACGTGAGCTGCTCTCCCTTCCGCGTGCCCTTGGCCCGCTTGGCTGCAGCACATGCCATGTTGAAGAATGGCTAGTTTTTAGCCAACCTTA
>CAZUZM010000128.1:0-3009 GCA_964624615.1 uncultured Anaerolineaceae bacterium | reverse complement strand
TGCAACCGTCCCGAGCACTTCAGCGAAGTTATCACGCGCATTAATGAACGCACTGGACTGGCGATTAACCTGGACGGCATCTACCGTTGGGTCTCATTTTTACCGTCCAAGGTCGATAGTCGTATTCCCATCGCCAACCGTTATTTTGGCGTCTTTCAGAGTGGCGAGATAAAACTGCGGGGCATCGAGTCGCGTCGTCGCGATACACCGGTTTGGATTGCTGGTGTACAAAAGGAAATGATACGCATCTTGGGTGAAGCAAAAACGAGAAGTGAACTTGAGGATCGCTTGCATGAAGCTTTCTGCCTGTACGAACTGGCGCTAAACGCGCTTAAAAACGAGCAGGTGGACGTAAGTGGGCTCGTGGTCAATGGCAAGGTCAGCTATGCTTTAGAGGCTTATAAGGCGGACACCCCAGCCGTGCGCGCCGCCCGACAGATGGAAGCAGCCGGAATGACCATCAAGCCCGGGCAACGCCTTAGGTTTGTTTACACCAAGGGGCAACCGGACGTTTTTCCTTGGGAATTGGGCGGTAAACTCGACCGCGCAAGGATTAATAAGGGCAAGTACATAGAGCTTTTGGCAAAGGCAGGCGCGGCGGTTTTGTTGCCTTTCGGCATCGACCCGAAACTGATGTTGGAGTGGAGCCAACGCGGGGGTATTCAGCTGCCACTTTCGACCATAAACCTGGGGGTAACTGATGCAGTTGCATGAGCTGAATTGCCCGTAAAAGCCTCCAATAAAATATCGCGTCACCATCAGCCAGGGCATACCACTCACGCTCCTTATTACCAATTATTCTAAGACCACCGCTTAGAAGCACCATTAGTGGCTACGCGCATAAGTTTTTTCTCAAAAACTTTTCCTCAAACAAATTATTTTCTTCCAAACGGTCTACGCGGCTTAATAAGCCGCAGATATTAAGCCTTCGATACCTTCTTTAGCATTTCCAATCTGCTTCGCTTACTTACTAAGTGGCTACGCGCATAATCTTAGGGTTATATCACCACCTTTACACACCTTACACATCTCCACTTTCTGATTTCTCATCCATTTTTACTCCTGCTAAGTGGCTACGCGCATAATCTTAGGGCTAGATCACCGCCCTTACACACCTTACTCACCTTCCGCACCCCCACCTTTTGATTTTTCACCCATTTTTACACCTACTAAGTGGCTACGCGCATTACTTAAACGTTTTCACCACTCTTTCAACCCTTGTTTCTATTATTTTTACATCTACTAAGTGGCTACGCGCAGTAATTGCCATTCCTCAATTCAGTATGGCTTCTCACCAGCTTGTACTTTATCACCACTATTCAACGTTTTAAGACCAAAAAAGGTGGCTATCCGCAATGAACAGCCACCTTTCAATTTAGATCTATTTGCTACTTAATTACCTTCGGTTAGTGTCAATGGCACGAACAAGTGGTAGTCATAAACCGGTGGTTCTTCCGGTTTTGGTACCTTTGCAATCACGCAATTCGACATCTGGGAAATACAACCACCTTCAGCTTCGACTGCCTGGATTTTGTAAAAATAAGGCTGATCAAATCTGATGTCCGTATCCAGATAACTATTGGTTGTCACTTCCGCCAGCAAGGTCATTTCACCACTACAGGTTTTGGTGCCTCGATAAACACGGTAAACCTCAGCGTTTTGGATCGCCGGCCAGGCCAAAGACACGCTATCCTCGTGAGTTGTTGCTGTCAGTTGTGGATCAGAATTAAAGCACTTGCCCATCATCCCCGCCATACTGGCAACCGTACCGACGCCTGCCTGAGAAATGCGATGAGTCGCTGGCAAGTACATATTTTCAATCTTGTCCGTCCGTTTATGGTAATGGGGATTGCGGTCTTGTACGCCATTACAGCCATAAGAAGCATTATGTTTTCCATAATTTTCCAATATTTCAACTGCCCCAACCTGCGCATCCCAAAAAGGCGCATGATCTGAAGCACGAATGGCTTCATTGGTCAAAAACTCAACTTTAACACCAAGATTGTAGTTATTATTCACATCTGTAAAACATCTGCCGACAGTATTCGAAGCAGGCAAAGTTCCCACATGCAATTCCATGCACATATCTTGATCGGAATCGTAACCAAACATATCCAGGTTGACAACACCAAGAATGTTCCCCATATCGGAGCTAAAATCACTGACATAGGCTTCGCTTCCCCAGAGACCTTGCTCCTCTCCAGTGAAAAAGATGATCTTGATTGTGCGATCAAATTTGTAATATCTAAAAAGTCGTGCAGCTTCCATCAAGGCGGCGACACCGCTGCCATTGTCCTCTGCACCTGGCGCATCCTGGCGAGGATCACCATCATAGTTTGTTGTGCTATCCAAATGAGCCGTCATCAAAACTTGTTGGTTCGCATTGGGGCCATGACCAGGGATGGTTAGAACCAAGTTCTTCGCGCTCACCATCTCAATATCAATCGGCGCGGGGTTAGGAAGGTTTTGATCCAAATTTTTCGGCGCAAATTTATGGAATGCGTAGTTGTGATCGTGTAGTGTCGCACCAGGAATATAACCAATTTTGATCAATTCCTGGGTCAGATAGGGATAGGCTTTGGCGTTTTGGTTCGATGCATTGAACAGCTCAGAGGTGTAACGGGTACGAATGTGATATTGCTGAGAATCAATCACAACCGGGTTTTCACCGCTCAGGTCACGAATCCACTTTGCCAAGCCACTTTCGGTAACTTGATCAAGAATGTCTTTTATGTCACCATTGGTACGGCAATTGACGGGTGACTGTGCGCTTGCCGACATCGGCAAAATTGAAAGCATCATTACGAGAGAGATTAGGACAAGGATAAGTCTGGTTTTTTTCATCAGTTTCCTTACAAAACGTTTTATTCCTTCTCAACATTGGATTAAAGAAGGTCGGTATGAGACAACTGGTTTAGCCCTAATGTTTTTACCGGCTCACCATTTTTACATCAATCGATAATACTCCAAACATAAAACTCTATCAACCTAAATTGACATTGGACACCT
>CAZUZM010000127.1:0-3092 GCA_964624615.1 uncultured Anaerolineaceae bacterium | reverse complement strand
ATCATTTGCTTAATGCTGGCAAAATTGATCAGGCTGCTTATGACACCGTGAAAGATTATTTGAAAAATGGCTAGTCTAACAGTTGATTTTCTGGGCATAAAACTCAAAAACCCCTTGGTTGTTGCTTCGGGAATTTTGGGCACCAGTCCTGTCATCATGGAACGCTGTGCACGTGAAGGTGCTGGCGCAGTTACCAGTAAAAGTGCGGGAACGGTAGCGCGCGATGGCCACGCTAACCCGGTGACGCTCGCTTGGCAGGGTGGGGTAATTAACGCGATTGGCTTGACCAATCCAGGCTGCCATGCCGAAGCGGTGCTATTGAAAGAAACAAAAGCCCGCTTAAAAGCGCTTGGTGTACCCTTATTCGCTTCCATTTTTGCGCCAACTGTAGAAGATTTTGGTGAGGTCGCACGGGTTATCGCCAAAGCAGAGCCCGATTTGATAGAAGTTAATATTTCCTGCCCCAATGTCGCCTCTGATTTTGGCACGCCCTTTTCAGCGACGGCAAAAAGTGCCGCGGAGGTCACCCGACAAGTGCGACAGGCAGTGAAACTGCCCATCAGCATCAAACTTGCGCCCAATGTTTACAACCTGAGTGAGATCGCACGTGCAGTTGCCGATGAAGGCGCAGATGCCATCACCGCCATCAACACGGTGCCTGGTATGCTCATTGACGCTTATGCCGCAAAACCCATTTTGAAAAACACCACCGGTGGGTTGAGTGGGCCCGCTATCAAACCCGTTGCTTTACGCGCGGTGTGGGAAATTGCCCAAGCTGTCGATTTGCCCATTATTGGAACCGGTGGCATTAGCACAGGCATTGATGCGGCTGAAATGATCATGGCTGGCGCAAGTTTGGTTGGCGTCGGTTCGGCTGTTGTGGATGGTGGTCCGGCGGTGTTCAATCGCATCGCCAGCGAGCTTCAAGCCTTTATGGATAATCAGGGTTACGCGGATATTTCTTCAATGCGTGGCTTAGCCATTAAGCGAGGTGGATGATGTGCCAACATGGCCTTATGCAAGCCTTTAAATTGAGAAAAGTTGAACAAGAAAACCCCAGCACCTTCACTTTGTGGATGGAAGGTGGTTTGGCAGATGCTAAACCCGGGCAATTTGTTATGGCATGGCTCCCAGAAGTTGGTGAGAAACCTTTCAGTTTACATTCTGCAAATCCATTAGCTTTAACCATTTCTGCGGTAGGTCCTGTCTCCAAGGCAATTACGTCGTTGGAAGCCGGTGCCAGATTGTGGATCCGTGGACCTTTGGGCAGTGGTTATGAGCTTCAAGGCAAGAAGCATTTACTCGTTGGCGGTGGCTATGGTGCCGCGCCGCTGTCTTATTTGGCGCAGGAAGCCCTTTCACGAGGTGATCAAGTCACCGTTTGTTTAGGTGCAAGATCAGCAAAAGACTTGTTGCTGGTGAAAAGTCTCCGTGACCTGGGTGCCGAGGTTTTAGTGGCGACTGAAGATGGCTCTGAAGGCGTTCAGGGATTGGTCACACTTCATGTGGCAGAGCAACTTGTTCACAATCGTCCAGATTGTCTCTATGCTTGTGGGCCGACCGGCATGTTAAAAGCACTTTTTGAGCTTTGTAAAGCCCATCAGGTTCCTGCGCAGCTATCTTTTGAAGCGCTTACGCGTTGTGGAGTTGGTTTGTGTGGGGCTTGTGAGTTGGATGAAACGCTCTGCAAAACGCTGGGCTTACCGAGTGGATGGCTGGTTTGCCATGACGGCCCAGTGGCAAAACTGGAACCGCGCTAAAACTTAGGGTGTTGCTTTATCCAGGATTAAACATAGCGCGCCATACAGCCCGGCATCACCTTTGAACCCGGATGGGACAATATAATCTTCTAATACCATGGCAGGCGTTCCGTACCCCGCCATTTCTTCTTTAAAAGCAGCTCTGATCATTGGAAACAAGAAGCGCCGATCCATCACACCGCCACCTAAAATGATTTTTTCTGGCGCTAAGGTGTAAGCGTAATTGCGCAAGGCTTTGGCGATATAGCTTGCTTCAAGTTGCCATGCTGGATGATTATCTGGTAAATCGGTTGCTGGCATCGCCCAACGTGCGGCGATGGCTGGGCCTGTGCAAAGACCTTCAAAACAGTCGCCATGGGCGGGGCAGACACCTTCAAATCTATCACCAGGAAGTCGGGGCAGTGCGATATGTCCCATTTCGGTATGCGCGTAGCCATGAAGGAGTTGCCCATTGACAATCGCTCCACCACCAATTCCTGTTCCAATTGTTAGGTAAAGTAAGTTTTGTACATCTTTGCCGGCACCCCAACGGGCTTCAGCCAGAACCGCGCCGTTGACATCGGTGTCAAAGGCAATGGGCAATTTGTCTCCAAAAGATTGTTTAAAAAAGCCCACCACATCAAAGCCAGACCATCCTGGTTTGGGTGTTGTGCCTATTTGACCATAGTTTGGCGTGTTGGGTAGAGCGGACAAAGGGCCAAAATGAGCGATGCCTAACCCTTCTAAAGTCCCAAAGCGAGGACTGTTTTCTTGGATAAACGCAACACAAGATGCCAATGTTTCACTTGGCATTTTTGTTTCCAAGCGCGTTTTCGCCAAAAGTTGTGCCTCAGAATCAAAAAGGGCGACCAAAAACTTCGTGCCACCGCCTTCTATCGCAGTATAAATGGGGACATTGCTCATGCCTCAATTCTAAACGATAAGCTGGTAGAAAACTCTAAAAAACCCGGTATGCGTTAAACAAAAAAGCCCGGTGAATACAATGCCCGGGCTTTTGTCTTCTTATCAAAAAAACTACTCGTATTTCAGTGCATCCACTGGCACCATCGTTGCGGCGTTGAGAGATGGGAACAGACCACTAACCAAACCCACGATGGTAGCAAAGGCAACGCTAAAGAAGGGTAACCAAATGGGGATAATGGCGTTGAGTTGCGAGCCACCGCCACCACCGCTGCCCGAAGCCAAAAGGCTGCTGCCGAGTGCATTCACCACGGCACATGCTGCCCACCCTAGTAAAACACCACCAACGCCACCCAAAAAGCCGATACCTGCGGCTTCACCGAGGAAGATTGCCAGAATATTGTTGTTGGTCGCGCCAATGGCTTTCATGAT
>CAZUZM010000126.1:0-3272 GCA_964624615.1 uncultured Anaerolineaceae bacterium | reverse complement strand
AATTCAATTTTGCCGTCGTCCATGCTGCAGATGGAGACCAGCGAATGGATGGGCACGCCAAATTGGGAAAGCAGCTCGCGGCCACCCTCGAAGGTTTTTTCAACCAGGGTGCCAATGCCCAGGACTTCGGCGCCGGCAACTTCGGCCAGTTTGACCAAGCCAACGATGGTTTGACCGGAGGCGAGGAAGTCGTCGATGATGAGGATGGGCTCCTTGCCGAGGTATTCGGGCGAGACGATGAGCTCGACGTTGATGCCTTTGGTGTGGCTGGGCGCAACGGTGATGTAGACCTCGCTGGGCATGGTGACGGGCTTCTTTTTGCGGGCGTAAACAACCGGCAGGTTGAGGTACTTGCCGGCCATCAGGGCAGGCGCGATGCCGGAAATTTCTGCGGTCAGGATTTTGACGGCGCGGGTGCCCTTGAAGATGCGCGCGAACTCCGCGCCACAGGCGTCCATGAGCATGGGGTCGACTTGGTGGTTGATGAAACGGTCGACTTTAAGGATGCCTTTGCCGAGATTTCGGCCGTCTTTGAGGATGCGTTGTTTGAGAAGGTCCATGATTGCTCCTTTTTTGCGAAGGTTGTTGCTTGTCTGCTGTGATTATATCAGAGGGCGTGTGGATTTTATGAAATCAGCGGTTTGCGTTGGGGATGGGTGATGGCATGGCGGGACGCCATGCCGAACGAGTAAAGGACGTCATGCCGAACTAGTAAGGGTTCGTCCATGGTCAGGAGACCATGGACCCGCCGTAGGCGGTATCTGTATGGATGGGTAAAGCTTATTCGTTGCGCGAAAGGTATGGTCAGGGGACCATACCTGAACCCGGAGATAGACCATACCTGAACAAAAATTGAGCGCACGATTGAACTTAGCCGTTCATCAAGCAGGCG
Source organism: uncultured Anaerolineaceae bacterium (assembly GCA_964624615.1). Taxonomy (GTDB): domain Bacteria; phylum Chloroflexota; class Anaerolineae; order Anaerolineales; family Anaerolineaceae; genus Mesolinea. The sequence continues at coordinate 2,380 of CAZUZM010000126.1, read as the reverse complement.
TCTCGCCGTGCGTGTTGGGTTGGATCCCGAGGCGAGACGCCTCGGGGATAGGTGATGGCATGGCGGGACGCCATGCCGAACAAATAAAAAGCCTGTTTTTTAGACAGGCTTTTGTTGTTAGGATTGTTATGGAATAAAAAGGATTATTCCGGTCTGAGCATTTCCGCTTTGAGCACGGTTACAGCCTTGCCGCCAATAAAGCAGCGGTCATCGGTGACTGTCACCCATACTTTGCCGCCGCGTTGGCTGGCTTGATAGGCACAAAAACTGTCCTTGCCCAGTCGACGCTGCCAGAAGGGTCCCAGCAAACAATGTGCCATACCGGTTACGGGATCCTCTGGGATGCCGTGGTTGGGTGAAAAGAAGCGGGAAACAAAGTCATACTTCTCATCGTCGGATTCGGCGGTAATAATCAGGTCAATGTAGGGCAGCCGCGCGATTTTGCGTAAATCTGGCTCAAAATCCCGTACTTCTTGGGCTGATTTTAGAACTAAAACGAGCTGGTTGTCCTCAGAAATGCCTGCGGCAATTGGCTCTAATCCGGTGGCTTCTATGGCATCCTGGGGCACATCGATATCTTTACTATTCAGTCGAGGCATGTTCAACTCGATGGTGCCTCGGGACTGGGTCGCAGTTATCATGCCACTGGCAGTATGAAAGGTGATGGTTTCCTCCGAGTCATACAAGCCGTTTTCAAAGAGAATGTGGGCGCTGGCGATGGTGGCATGGCCACACAAATCCACCTCTGTGGTCGGCGTGAACCAGCGCAAAAGGTAGTCATTGGCCTTTGGGTAAAGGAACGCGGTTTCGGAAAGGTTCATTTCTTGGGCGATAGCTTGCATCCAGGCAGAGCTTTTGAGCTCTGGCAAAATACAAACCGCAGCAGGATTGCCCTTATAGGGTTTAACACTAAACGCATCGACTTGAAAAATTGTGTATTTCATCTTGCAACTCCGAAACCTGTATAGCAGGAATTCTACCCCAATAAGAAATATAAATAAAGAGACAGGCTTCTTCAAAGAGCCCTGATAGCTTTTTTCGACATCAATGAAAACAAAAACCGTCATTTTTTATGACGGTTTTTGTTGTTTTAGTCGTTGAAAATGAAGCTCAGTTCATCAGCGTGGGCTTAGATTTTATCCTCAATCTCCTGCAACGCCAGTTTCAAAAAGTCTTCCACTGCCATCGGTCCGGGGTTTTCACCGCTGCGGCGGCGGAGGGCAACCTGACCTTCTTCCATCTCGCGGTCGCCAATGACCAGCATGTAGGGGATCTTTTCCTTTTGCGCGTCACGGATTTTGGCGTTCATGCGGTCGGATCGCGCGTCAACTTTCACGCGCAGACCGGCAGCCTTATACTTCTTGGCTACTTCATCGGCAAATGCAACATGGCGGTCAGCGATGGGGATGATGGCAACCTGCATGGGCGAGAGCCAAGCTGGGAATGCGCCGGCGTAATGCTCGATGAGCACACCAAAGAATCGTTCCATGGAGCCAAGGAGCGCACGGTGCACCATGTAAGGGCGGTGTTGCTGGCCATCTTCGCCGATGTAGCTGATGTCAAAGCGTTCCGGTTCGTTAAAGTCGAACTGGATGGTGGAAAGTTGCCATTCGCGACCCAAGGCGTCCTTGACCTTGATGTCAATCTTGGGGCCATAGAAGGCACCACCGCCGGCGTCCACCTCGTAGGGCACATCCATGCGCTTGAGGCTTTCTTCCAATGCGGCTTCTGCGGCTGCCCATTGTTCAGGTTCGCCCACACATTTTTCGGGCATGGTGCTGAGGTAAGCCTGGAAGTTAGTAAAGCCGAATGCGCGTAGCATATTCAAGCTGAAATTCAAGGTAAAGTCAATTTCGTCGGGCATCTGGTCGGCGCGGCAGAAGTGGTGGGCGTCGTCCTGGGTGAAGCCACGCACGCGCATGAGGCCATGCAGCACGCCGGAGCGCTCGAAGCGGTAGACGGTGCCTTTTTCGGCGTAGCGCAAGGGCAGGTCGCGGTAGCTGTGGAGCTGGCTTTTGTAGATGCTCAGGTGGAACGGGCAGTTCATCGGTTTCATGTAATATTCTTGCCCTTCAACCGTGATGGGTGAGTACATGTCGTCTTTATAGAAGCCGAGGTGACCGCTGGTTTCCCAAAGCGAGGCCTTGCCCATGTGCGGCGTGTAGACCAGGTCGTAGCCGTTTTTAACGTGTTCGGCATCCCAGAAGCGTTCGATTTGGTAGCGGATCATGCCACCGTTGGGGTGCCACAGGATGAGCCCCTGGCCCACTTCGTCGTTGGTGGAGTAGAGGTCGAGCTCTTTGCCGATTTTGCGATGGTCACGTTTGCGGGCTTCTTCGAGTCGCCACAGGTAGTCCTTGAGATCGTCTTTGCTTTCCCA
>CAZUZM010000125.1:0-3341 GCA_964624615.1 uncultured Anaerolineaceae bacterium | reverse complement strand
AGCCGCCCTATGGGCGAAAAAGAAAAACCTCCGGCTTAGCCGGAGGATATTTATTGATTCCATTTTTTGAAGCCAGCCATGCTAAAATCAAGCTAAGGAGTCCGCTATGAAAACCCCAAACCAACAAGCATTGTTATGGCATGCACTGGATGAAAAACATGTAAAGTGTGAGCTTTGTACGCATTTTTGTGTCATCAGCGAGGGTAAAAAAGGCTTATGTAAGGAAAGGCAAAACATTGACGGCACATTGTATAGCCTGAACTATGGGCGCCTGATTGCTGCGAACATCGATCCAATTGAAAAGAAACCGCTTTATCACGTGATGCCTGGCAGTCGCAGTTTTTCAATCGCCTCTCCGGGCTGCAACCTGCGCTGTGCCTGGTGCCAGAATTGGGATATCTCACAAGCCAATGATCGAAATGATCCCGGTCGCTTGCCCTTTACACCTGTCGATAAACTTTTTGAGGCGGTCATGGAGGCAAAAGCGCAAAGTATAGCCTATACCTACACCGAGCCGACGGTTTTCTTCGAATACTCTTTGGATCTTTCTAAGCGTGCAAAAGAAGAAGGCATCAAGAATATTTATGTCAGCAATGGCTATATGTCCTCGCAAATGCTTGACCTTTATCTGCCTTATTTGGATGCAGCGAATATTGACATCAAGGCTTTTGATGATGCGGTGTATCGGAAGTTTACTGGGGCGAAACTGGATCCTGTTTTAGAAACATGCAAAAGGTTGAAAGAGGCGGGTGTATGGCTTGAAATCACGACACTTTTGGTACCTGGTATCAATGATGACGAGAAGCAGCTAAAAGGTTTAGCTGAATTTATCGCCCAGTCATTAGGCAAAGAAACGCCCTGGCACCTCAGTCGCTATTTTCCGCAAGCGCAATTTGACCAAATTCCAGCAACCAGCGTTTCTTCAGTTCATCATGCGATGGAAATCGCCAGAGAAGTTGGGCTTCACTATGTCTACGCAGGCAACATGATGGGTGGAGCAGATACGTATTGCCCTGGATGTGGTGAGACGCTGATTTTGCGAGACCGTATTTTGCTACAGCAAAACCGTGTGCATGATGGAACTTGTCCGACCTGTAAAACAAAAATCGCTGGCATTTGGTAGCCAGCGATTTTTTTAGGTCAATAAGTCTTTGTTTGACTTAGAAAAGCTTTGCAAACTCGCCTTCCCAAATCAAGTTATTTACGGTGAGCATATAGGGTTGGAACCAGGTATCCACCTCAAAGAAAGGAACATGTTTTCGCAAGAAATCATAGGCTTTGGTTGTGCCTTCGCCCATAATCGCATTGGGGTTATCATGGAGTCTAAAGTCAACAGCCTGGCAGCCGCTCATCATTTCGATGGCGATAATCATGGAAACGTTTTGTAAAACCTCACGGCAATGCAACGCAGCATTGGCACCCATGGAAACATGGTCTTCGACGTTTCCAGAACTGGGGATGCTATCCAAACTGCTGGGGTGCGCCAGGGTCTTATTTTCTGAAGCCAGCGCAGCGGCGGTGTATTGCAGGAGCATGAAACCTGAGTTGACACCGCCTTTGGCGATCAAAAAGTCGGGATAGGTGTTGAATTCGGGCTTGTTGTCCACAAGCTTGGCAATGCGGCGCTCGGACATATTGCCGAGGTCAGCCATGGCGATTGCCAGATAATCCAATGCCAGAGCAAGGGGCTCACCGTGGAAGTTGCCACCAGAAACGATGAAGGGTTCGTCGTTATCATCCCAGAAAAGCAACGGGTTATCGGTGACGGAGTTCAATTCGGTTTCAATAACCTCACGCACAAAAGCCAGGGTGTGCGAGACGGCACCATGTACTTGAGGTACACAGCGCAAGGTATAAGCGTCCTGGATATTGGTGGGGTCATCAGGACGGGTGAGGTCACTATTCTTTAGCAAGTCTCGCAGGGTCGCTGCGGTGTCTACCTGACCATATTGGGGTCGGACAGCATGAATTTGGGGTGTATAGGCGCGCACGGTGCCGTTTTGGGCTTCGAGCGTAATAGCAGCTGCCATGTTGGCGGTGCGCATGATATTTTCAGCATGGTAAACCATCAGGGTCCCAATGGCGGTCATCAAAGTGGTGCCATTGGTGAGTGCTAAACCTTCCTTGGCTGCCAATTTGACAGGCTGAAGGCCTTTTTCTTCCAGTACTTCCAGCGAAGGTCGTAGCTCGCCCTTGTAAATGACATAGCCTTGGCCGATTAAGGGCAAGGACATGTGTGCTAAAGGTGCAAGGTCACCACTGGCGCCTAAGGAACCTTTTTCGGGGATGAGTGGGAGAATGTTTTTGTTGAGCAGAGCCAGCAAAAGCTCGAGCACTTGCAAACGAATCCCGCTGTGACCTTTGGCTAAAGTATTGGCGCGGATGAGCATAATGGCGCGGGTGGTGGCTTCGTCTAGAGCGTCGCCAACCCCAACCGCGTGACTCAGGATAATGTTTTCTTGCAGTCTTTCAACGTCCTCGGCAGGAATCAAGCGATCTTTAAAAGCACCGAAACCGGTGGTGATTCCGTAGGCAATTTGTCCGGTTTCCAAGAAGTTGGCAACGGCTTCTGAGGCTTTGTTGATTTTTTCAACGGCTTCATTGCCTAAAGTTACCTGTACCGAGGGGTCATGGGCAACCTGAATGACTGTTTCAATGGTGAGGTTTTGTCCATCAATAATAATTTGTTTCAAGGATAGGCTCCTTCCGGTCTAAGATTAAGCTTCTGTGATTTCTACGGTATGCAAACCCACGGCGGGTGAACCTCGCAGGGAGGGGTTTCGCTCTGGAATGGACAAAAGGACGTCCAAGCCCTCGATAACTTCGCCAAAGACGCTGTGTTTGTTATCCAGCCAGGGCGTTGGCACATGGGTCAAAAAGAATTGTGAACCGTTGGTGTTGGGCCCGGCGTTTGCCATAGAAAGGATGCCGGGTTTATTGTGGCGCAAAGAGCTGTCGAATTCATCTTGGAATTTGTAACCTGGTCCACCCATACCGGTACCGGTGGGGTCGCCGCCTTGTGCCATAAAATCGGTGATGACACGATGGAAAATGGTGTCGTTATAAAAACCTTCTTTGGCAAGGAAAACGAAATTGTTTACCGTTGTGGGTACTTTGGTCGCAAAAAGTTCAACTTTGATATCACCTTTGTCTGTTTTGAAGGTTGCGAAATACTTTTTCTTCAGGTCGAGTGTAAAGTCGGGTGCTTTAGTCCAATGTTTTTCTGTCATAAAAATCCTCCAGTTCTTGTTGCCTTGATTATAACGTTTTTAATCCTTTTCAACAGCCAAAGCACAAAAATAGTTTCGTGAACAGGAAAAGAGCTGATTGTAGAAAGAATA
>CAZUZM010000124.1:0-3361 GCA_964624615.1 uncultured Anaerolineaceae bacterium | reverse complement strand
GCAACTTCAACTAATCTTGAAGGCGTAAAGGAAGCTTCTGTAAGTTTTGAAGCAAATTAGAAACTCGAAAGTCCCCGATATCGGGGACTTTCCTTTTGTGCTTGTGTTTTAGTAATTATTGAAGAATTTTAGAAACCTAAAAACTTAGAAAATGCGGATGATAAATGGTATAATGTTAGGCGTCTAGAAAACTTACACGTATTAGGAGTAAATCTTATGTCAGGACATTCTCATTGGTCCACGATTAAACGCAAGAAAGGCGCTGCTGACGCAAAGAAAGGCGCTTTATTTACCCGATTAGCGCGGGAAATTACCCTGGCTGCCCGCACTGGTGGCGGCGACCCCGGCATGAACGTTACCTTAGAGCTGGCCATCAACCGCGCGCGATCCAACAATATGCCCAAAGATAGCATCGACCGCGCAATTAAACGCGGTACAGGTGAGAGCAAAGATGGTATCGATCTTGAAGAAATCACCTATGAAGGCTATTTAGGACGTGGCGTTTCCGCCATTATCGAGTGTGTTACTGAAAACAGAAACCGCACCGTTGCCGATTTGCGTCATTTACTAAGCAAAGCTGGAGGTGAGTTGGCTTCCAACGGGTCTGTTACCTGGCAGTTTGATCGTAAAGCCATTTATTCTGTCGCTTCTGACGGCAAAAACTTTGACAAAGCTTTTGAAGCCGCCCTCGAGGCTGGTGCAGACGATGTCACCGAAGAAGATGGCTATATCGAAATTGTTGGCCCCATCGACACCTTCAAAGCTATTCATGACAGCCTCGCCGAAGCTAAGTTGAAAGTAGAAGAAGCTGGTATTCGCTACATCCCTCAAAATGAAATTGAGCTGGATCTTGAGCAAACCCTTTCTACGATGAAAGCAATCATGAACATTGAAGAATTGGACGATGTCCAGAACGTCTATTCAAACCTCAAGATTACGGATGAAGCCGTTGAGGCGATGGAGAACGACTAGTCTTGCATGCTTGTCTTAGGCATTGACCCAGGCATTGCTACCACTGGTTTTGGACTGGTTAAAACCAATCAAAACGGAGAACCCGAACTCGTAGCATATGGTGTACTGAGCACCAGCGCTACGAGTTCAGCTTCAAAACGACTTTCGCATCTTTATAATCAGTTGAGCGATCTCATTGCCCAGTATCAACCTGATCAATGCGCTATGGAAAAATTATTCTTTTCAAAGAATATAAAAACGGCAATGGCGGTGAGCGAAGCGCGTGGCGTGATTGGCTTGTGCTTTAGTCAGGCAGGCTTTGAACCCGCGGAATACACCCCAAATGAAGTGAAACAGGCGGTTACCTCGAGTGGGAACGCCTCAAAACTGCAAGTTCAGGAAATGGTGAAGTTTATCCTCAACATGGATACCCTGGCAAAACCAGACGATGCCGCCGACGCTTTGGCTATTGCTATTTGCCATCTCTCTCATGCAAATTACCAGCGTTTGGTTCAAGAGTCCCAATGATCATTACCTCAAACACCAATCCAAAGATAAAACACCTCAGATCCCTTCAAATGGCGAAACATCGCCAGGAAACCGGGTTCTTCGTGGCAGAAGGACTACGTTTGGTGGGTCAAGCCTTCGATTCGAAAGCTGAAATAGCCCAACTTATTTACTCACCGGAATGGTTAATCAGTGACTATGGACACTCCTTGGTCGAAAGAGCCTTAAAACTAGACATTGAGGTCTTGGAGGTCAGTCGCTCTGTTTTTGAAAGCCTCGCGCGTAAAGATAAGCCTCAAGGCATAGCTGCGCTGGTCAAGCAAAATTGGCAAAAACCAGAGTCGCTCTTTCTTACTGCAGGTAAGCAAAAAACAACATGGTTAGCCATCGAAGCTATTCAAAACCCTGGCAACTTAGGCACCGTGTTACGCACATGTGATGCAACCGGTGTAGATGGTTTGATCCTTCTGCCCCCATCCACTGACCCTTACGACCCTGCTGCTGTCAAAGCTTCTATGGGAGCTATCTTTACTGTTCCTATTTACACGCTTAGCTACGCGCAATTAGCCGCATTGCTAGATGTTAATAACCATATTAAGGTGCTTGGAACTTCAGACAAAGCCTCACAATCTGCTTTCACATTTTCTTATCCTGATCATTCACTCTTGTTTATTGGTTCTGAACGTGAAGGCCTTTCTGCGGATATGAGTACTTTATGCAATGAAATGTTGCGTATTCCAATGATTGGCGCGTGTGATTCCCTTAATTTATCAGTTGCTACAGGTATAATTCTTTATGAAATCTTCAAACAAAATGAAGAGAAGAGCCAAGCATGATTAGTAGCATTAGCGGTAAAGTTATTCAAATTGGAGAATCCTCCATCACACTCGATATGTCCGGGTTTGGTATTGATGTTTTTGTGACCCATGACCTGGCGGTGAGTCTGAATTTAGGTCAAAAAGTTTACCTTTACACCCACTTTATCGTTCGTGAAGATCTCATGGCACTTTATGGTTTTAAAGACCTCGAAGAAAAGAATATGTTTATCCACTTTTTAGGCGTTGGTGGTGTTGGTCCAAAATCTGCAATGTCCATCCTTTCAAGTCTTTCAATGGATAATATCCGTCGTGCGATTTTGAGTGAAGAGCCTGAGTTTTTCGGCAAAGTGCCTGGTATTGGAAAGAAAACCGCTCAAAAAATTCTTATTCATATGCAAGGCAAGATCCCTGCGATGCCTGGTGAATCTTACCAAGCAACCAGCGATATTGATGATTCGGTTATTGACGCCCTTATCAATCTGGGTTACAGCGTCGTTGAAGCCCAAGCGGCGGTTCAAGCCTTACCTAAGGATACGCCTGATACAATTGAGGATAAACTGAGATTAACTTTACAATATTTTGACCACTAGATGAATGCGCCTGCGGAAGCGCTCAGATAAGAGGAAATTATGGCTTTATCAAGAGAATTAGGAATCGATTTAGGTACCTTTAACACCCAAATTGCTGAAGGGAATAAGATATTGATTCAAGAGCCAACCGTCGTTGCCATTGTGGTGGACGAAATGAAGCTGGTTGAATATGGCACAACCGCTTTGGGTATGCTTGGTCGCGTCCCAGAAGCACTCGAAGTCGTGAGACCCTTACGCAATGGCGTTATTGCAGAGTATGAACTCACGGAAATCTTTGTTCGCGAATTGATGCGTAAAGTGACTGGTCCGACCTTCTTTTTCAAACCTAAGATTATTATCACTGTCCCTTATGGCATCACCAGTGTGGAAAGACGCGCCGTGCAGGAAGCTGGCCTGGGCGCCGGTTCAAGAGAGGTGTACCTCATCCCGCAACCTTTGGCAGCTGCAATAGGCATTGATCTTCCCATTCGCACGCCTACCGGCAATATGATCATC
>CAZUZM010000123.1:0-3384 GCA_964624615.1 uncultured Anaerolineaceae bacterium | reverse complement strand
GAGCGGAAGGTTGAGATTCAGGATTTATTCCTGTTTAACAGGCGTAAGTCTATCATATCGGGCGAAAAATGCAAGCAAATTGCCCGATAAAAGCGTTTTGAAAGCAACCCCCGCCTGTTTGGGTATAGTTTTTAATAACGTTTGTTGTTTATTCCTCGTCCTTGTTTTTTCTTTTCTTTGGGTTGCCAACAAGGATCATATCTGCCAAACCAACAATCATTGATCCGACCATTGCGGGCCAGAATTTGGTAATGGCAAAACCGCCACCAAGAAGATGAGTGGAAATATACGACGCCAGCCAAAAAACGAGGGCGTTGACCACCAGACTGAAAAGTCCCAGTGTGAGAACAATCATGCCGCAGGTCATCGTTTTGAGCATAGGGGTCAGGATGGCATTCAGCATTGCTAAAATGACAGCCATGACTGCATAATGGGTCCAACCGTTTTTAGTAATCTCAAATCCGGTCATGTTTCGCATAACGAAGGCAGCCAAAACTAAAGCTAAGGTGATGACGATAACGCGCTTAAAAAAAGTCATAAGTCTCCTGTTTTATCGTGAATAGGCGTTTGTCCAAATAGAAAAGCTGGAAGCGGATCGCTCAAGAGCCAGTTTCCGCTGGTGCTTGAACTTGAGACGGGCAGTTCGGGAGGCATTCATAGATTTTTTCCATCGTTGCATCCACTCGTTTTTGAGCGTGGAAAGCTTTTTCGAGTAAGGATGAAGTAGAAAGATTGCCACCATACGCGCTGACAGTCGTCACGCGGTGCATCAGCGAAAAGTATTCGACCATATCCTGGCGGACACCTTCAAAGCAGGGTGGTAAGTAGATGCTTTCCATCTTATATTTTTGGACCATAACGGTTGTTGCACCGGTAAAGGGAATAAAACCATGATCTTGAACGCGCATAACCTCATAACGTGCATCGGCGATAATTTTTTGAACTCTTAAATAGTTGGTGCGTGAACAGGCGGCAGAATTGATGGGTTGTTTGATGTAGGTGTTGTAGCCTAAGAGAACCATTGCAACGATAATAATCAAAATCACGGCAATTCTTTTTTCGGAATAAGGGGTGACCTTGGGGTCATAAGGGAATTCCTCGCCGCAGCGTTCGCAGTATCTGATGCTGTTGTCAAAGAGGGTTTTGCAAGAAGTGCATTGTCTCATGGTTGTTTACCTTGTTTCGTTCCTTGTTAAAAAATGAGCGCCCCCGCCGCGACTCGAACGCGGAACCTACGGTTTAGAAGACCGGCGCTCTGTCCATTGAGCTACGGGGGCGAGACCATCTATTGTAATCGTTTTTACACTGGGCGTATACCCTTATAAACTTTTGTTGTTCCGATGGTTTTCAAGATGGTGTCGGCGGGTTTACCGGTAATCGCGGCAAGTTCTTCCGCGTTGAGGGGCTGATTGTCGTTAACGAGGAAGGTCTTAAAAAGGCTATCCACTAAGGGGCCACTTGGGCTAAGAAAGCCGTCCTGTTTGGCACAATGGTGGGTCAAGATGTCCAATAACGGGTCACCTTGGCTGACTTCACCCGTTTCCAGGCTAATAAGATCCGCTGTTGCGGCTTGTTCGTGGTCTTTAAAGAAGGGTTGGTGGTCTTCACACAGAAAGACTTCCAGTGCGTTTCGCCAGTTTCTATCCTGAGATTTCCACCAGTCAAAATCAATTCGAAATTTTGTTGAAAGGGTCGGTTTTATTAAACTCGGCAATTTATTTAGCATTCTTTCCTCAGCTAGGCTTGGCTCATATGATAGTAATTATCACCAATGTGGGTGTATTCTTCGTTTTCGTTTAAGGTGAGGTAAAGCTCTTGGGGAGAAACCCGACGGATGACATTGATGGCTGCATAAAGGTCAATGAAGTGCACGTGGGCTTGATTGTTCAACTTGGAAAGTTCGTGCATCAGACGGGTTACATCAGATTTAAGAGGGATTTCTTTGTTGGCGCGGTTTTCCCAGATTTGGTCAAGTCCTTTGACATCAGGCACGGCAATCGCCATGCGATCATTGAAACCGGCATAAATGGATTGGCGTAATAAGGCGAAAACCAAGCCGCCATCAGCGCCAACCAAGACGGTTTTGATCCATTCCTTGTTGGAACGTTTACGTTCAATGTTTATTTTTACAACACCAGGGTCTTTTGAGCTGGAGATTTCGATGATGCTGCCTGGGATAAGGTTTTGTTCGTCGTACCAATCACGCAGACCAGTTACATAATGGTGTGGGCGGACAACCCAGGCTGGGATGCGCTGCTTGGTGCTTTCGTCAACAAAATCGATTTTGATGCGTTCGCTCTGTAATGCACTGGGGAAGATGGTGTAAGTTTCCGGTGTGATGGGCAAACTCCCAGCACGCCAATGGGGGAAGCTGAGCGGGATGCGCACTTTGTTGACTTTTTCGTAATCTTCAAGCGGGTCGATTTCCCAAGTGAGTTCATCAGAAAGCTCTGAGAAAAGTTTCTCGAGCTCAGGGTCAAAATCTTCACGTACCATCGGTTTGGTCTGGCTTTTCAGATAGATAGGCAGTTCAAGCACCGATTTTGGTTCAAGTCGCTTCAGAAACCAGGAGAAAACGCCGCTCGAGCCAACTTCATCAAAGCGCGGGTCTTCCTGAAGGGCATAATTGAGTGAAAATGCCAAAAGATTGCTCGAGTCCTGGTCGGTGAGTTCAAGTTGTTTCATCAACTCATCCACATCCATGGGGCCACCTTCCATCGAATCGAGTAAGGCTTCGGCGATGTTAAGGTCACCAACGCCAATGTCGATGAGCAAGGATTTGGGGAACCATGAGTGCCCAATGAGCACTAGTTCGCTCTGGCTTTGCAAAGCCTGCGAAAGCTGGCGTTTGATGTGAACACCAAATTCCTGCATGATGGATTCGGCATTGAGCTCACCGGAAGTATCGGTGATGTAGCTTTTCTCGTTGAGTGGATGGTCGCTGAGTCCGCAAGCAAATTCTTTGGTTTCCCCGTTTTCAAGGCGTACGGCAATAACCTTGAAAGTACCGTTGATAGGGTTATGGCCTTCACGCGACGCAGTTACGATTCCAGTTGTCCATTCCATTTCTGGAAAGATGAGCTTGGTGTCAATGGCATATTCTTCATTCGGGTGATAGAAAAAACCAGCTTCTTCTTGCTTTAAGGCTTCTTCTGCTTTGATTTCTTCAAGCCGATTTTTCACCAATACCATGGCAAGTTCATCGATTTTTTCAGGGGTTTCACTTTCAAATAAGTGATTTGATAATGCTGATAAGTCGCTTTGTTGGATGCTAAGGTTTTTCCAATAATTCGCGAGTTTGTTTTTTGAATGCAAAGCCATAGATACCTCACAAGAAGAATTCCTTCTGATTATACATTAAAAATGCCTTACGGATAAGGTTAG
>CAZUZM010000122.1:0-3385 GCA_964624615.1 uncultured Anaerolineaceae bacterium | reverse complement strand
TCCATGTCAAAACATGCCCCGGAGGGCAACTTATCAAATATATCACACCGCACCGGCTAGCGCAAGGGTGATTCTTGATTTTTTTGTAAACTTGCTTGGGTTAAATCAAGCCTTTTCATTATAGTTTAACCATCTCGTTTAAGCGAGTCTTTTTAGGCTGGATTCAGATGATTCTGACGGTGTTTTAGTCGAATTTTAGCAAAACAGATTCGGTTTCGAAAATAGGCTTTTCGTCAGACTTTCTCGTCACGATTAAGCGAAGTTCAAGCGATTGAATAGTATTTATCCCCTGTGACATAAGATCCCCCGCATCCAAAACCAGTTCCTGGATACTTTTGGTCCCTGCCAGCAATTCCTCTTGATAACGGTAGACTACCGCCATGCCATTTACCTTGACGTCTTTAGCCTGTATGGCGAGGTCCGTGTCTGTGTTGTTCTCGATACAAGCCAGCACCCTTTCGCCATTAAGCTTTTTGATGGCAATCCGAACACCCTCCCGCTCCACAAGCACCGTGCCCATATCCACTTGATTGTGGGCAGCATCGGGGTCAGCACTGCTTTGCACATGAATGCGCTCGGTCGTAATTGAGTGGCTCCAGCTATCAGTATCCGTAACACGTAAAGAAAATGCAATCGACTGGATATCCACAATGCCAGATCGTTCCAAAGTTTCCCCGCTAAGATTTAACATCTCCAGGCTGCTCTGACCTGAGGCAATGCTAGCTTCCATGGTGCTTTTGAGCATATAGTCATTGACCACGACTTCGTTCGCTTGAACACGAATCGCGGTAGGTGATGCATTCTCAATCAAAAGGACCAGTGCCGGGCCATACACACCACCATATTGAAGCGAAAGCACAGCTATCTTGATATTGCCACTATCGTAAACCACTGTTTCAGCGATGGTGTTCGCTGTGTTCAGGTTAAAATCATAAGCACGCGTCACAGGTGGTGCTTCGGTGACCTGCACCTGGGCAGTCTGCGTTCTGTTCAGATCAATCCATTGGAAGGTCTCATTGATATCAATGGCGGCGACGGTTAAAGCGACCGGATCAACACTTGGTTCCACAGGCGCACATGCAGACAAAAGACCACATAAAACCATGACCATCGGCATGACGATATAAATACTCTTTTTCATTTCCCAACCCTTCAAAGAAAAAGCACAAAAACTGATATTTGCCTAATTATACAACAAGACTCTTCACTATTAAGCCAATAATAAGACTTAGAGCCTGCTTGATACAGGCTCTATATTAATTGAAGTCAGACCAAAACCAGATGTTTATATTACTGAACTTTTGGAATATGGATTTCGACGCTCGTGCCCTCATTCACTTTGCTGGTCAATGCGATCGTTCCACCGAGGAATTCGGCAATATGCTTTACAATCGCCAAACCTAACCCCGAGCCGGCCACCGCACGCGAACGCGCCTTATCAACCCGATAGAATCTTTCAAACACCCGCGCCTGTTGGTCCGCGGGAATACCAATGCCTGTGTCTGTGACGCGTAAGCGCAAAGCCTGCGGATTGTTTTCGACATGCAAGTCAATCATGCCGCCATCGCGATTGTATTTGACCGCATTGGAGATCAAATTATCCATAAGGTCACGCAGCATCGCCTCCGGCAACACCACGGTGGCATCGCCGACAACTTGCACCTTCAATTCGAGCTGATGCTGATTATTCGCTTCCTGATAAACCGCTAAAACCTGTTCAACTAATGTCGGCAAAACGATAGCATTGCTTTCTTGTTGGACTTCGTCCTCATCGAATTGAGAAAGCTTGATGATGTCATCAATCATGCCCGAAAGACGTTGGCCTTCAACTGAAATCGTCTCACCAATCCGTTTCAGGTCGCGCTCTTCCACCATGCCGTTTTTGAGTAACTCGGCATAGCCATTAATGGCCGTGAGGGGGCTGCGCAGTTCGTGGCTTACGTTGGCCGTGAACTCTTTGCGCTGCTTTTCCAGGCGCATATGTTCTGAATCGTCGGCAATAATCATCATCACGCCATACAGTCCATCATGTCTCAACACCCGGTTGATATAAACACGCAAAAGTTTACCAGCCAGCTCCAGGCTAAAGCTTTCATGCTCCTTGTTTGAGGCTTGCTCAAGCTTGCCATACACTTCGGGCAAACGACACATATAAAGGAAGTCCTTACCATGGTAGTCAAACTGGCTCTCGCCTGCCAAGAGGCGCACCGCGCTTTGGTTGTAACTAAGCACATTCAGCTCCGAATCCATCAACACCATGCCTTCTTTGGCATCCCGAATCAGGCGATTGATGGTTTCGTTTTGATAATTCAATTCTTCCAGGTGAGCATCGATGGTCTTCTTTTGTTGGCGTAGCTCACGCACAAACGGCAAAAGCTCATCATAAACTGGAATATCTGCCTTATCTGCCAACATAATATGGTCCAGGTTTTCGGCGTAATAGTCGATGGGGGCTAAAATGCGCCGGCTGGTCCGGCTCGTCAGCACAATGCTAATCAAAATAGCTGCCAGGGCAATGAGCACGCTGGGCGGTAAGGTGTTGCTTAAAAGGCCGGTGATATTCTTCCAGTCTTTTGAAAGGCGTACCACATTACCACTCGCCAGTTGCTTAGCGAAGTAGTAGCTATCATGGCCTAGGCTTTCCGAACGCCGTGAGCCTTCACCAATTTGACCTTGCAAAGCTTCAATAAATTCCTCGCGGTCGCCGTGGTTTTCCAGCTTGCTTTTTTCAAGCTCACTGTCATATAGCACCGTGCCATCTTTGGCAATCAGGGTGACCCGCATGCCACGATACTGGTTTTTGAGATGTTCCAGCGTCGCTATTTCAGCTTCCACATTGGCTTCATTGATGCTGCTATAAAAGCCCAGAGTCTCACGCATCCAAGTAAGCTGATTGTTGAGGGACATGCGGTGGTAAAGCAAAGTCACCGCCGCCAGCACAGCAAAAACCGTCAGGATAATGATGACGGCGTTGATTAAATTCATGCGTCGTTTCACGCTTCGCTCCCCACTTTATAACCAATATTACGCACGGTGCGAACCAGGTATCCTTTTTCGCCCAGTTTTTTACGCAGGGTTGCCACATGCACATCCACGGTGCGTGACCCGCCATGGAACTCGTAACCCCAAACTTTTTCGAGCAAGGCATCCCGCGAAAAAACCATGCCAGGATGAGACATTAAGAGGTAAAGCAATTCAAATTCCTTGAAAGTCAAATCTAGTTCCACGCCATCCAGGCTAACACTGCGGCTGTTGACGTTCATTTCAATGCCCGCAAAGTCTACCGTGCTCTGCTGACTGGCGCTGCCGCGACGTTTCACCGCGCGGATACGTGCCAAAAGCTCCATCACGCTAAAAGGCTTGGCGATATAATCATCCGCGCCCA
>CAZUZM010000121.1:0-3594 GCA_964624615.1 uncultured Anaerolineaceae bacterium | reverse complement strand
CATCGCGCCATACGCCGTGGCGCGATGTTGTTTTTAAGGCTATTGAGTTAAAAGTTTGTAGGTGTCTGCGGATGGGATTGCGCCTTCACGCAGGATTTTTGGCGGGTGAACGCTACAGTCGACAATGGTGCTGGCGGTGGTGCTTTTGAGTTTACCGCCATCCAAAAAGAGGTCGATTTGCTCACCAAGCTCACAGAGAATTTCATCGGGCAGGGCATGGTTTTCGTGGTCAGAAAGGTTGGCACTGGTGACTGCTAAGGGTCCGGTGGCTTGTAGTAGTTTTTGCGCGAAGGGATGGTTGGGCATGCGCACGGCGATCGTGTTGCTCGCACTGAGCAGGGGCGACAAGTGCGCTTGCTTTTTTAGCACGAGGGTGAGCTTTCCGGGCCAGAAGGCTGCCATGAGGCTTTTGGCGTTTTCGGATACGTCGCAAACGACTGAGTCGAGTTGGTGCAGGTCAGCGATGAGAATCGGGATGGCTTTGGTTGGATTGCGATGCTTGGCAGCGTAGATTTTACCTAACGCGACTTCAGAGTCGGGCAAACAGGCTAATCCGTAAAGTGTGTCGGTGGGAAAAACAATTAAACCCTCATTTTTGAGAGCGTCTATCGCTGTAGTGATGGCAGTGGGGTCATAGACGGAAAGAAGCTTGGCATTTGTTGATGGTTTCACGCTTGCACCTCGATGCGTATCAGGCGGTCCTTGCCGGCAAGGTCTTTGAGCAGGCGGATGTCCGCCTCGGGGTAGCTCTCTTGGGCAACTTTTAATGCCAGGTTACCGGTTGTGACTTCGATTTCCAGCAGGATGAGACCGGGCTTGACTAAGACTTGATGGGATTGGGTGAGTAAGCGCCGGATCAGGTCGAGGCCGTCTTCGCCACCGTCCAGAGCCAGCAAGGGTTCCCACTCGGTTACATTCAGGTTTTTTACGGTTTCAGTCGGGATGTAGGGCAGGTTAGCACAAATCAGTTGAGCCGTGTCCGTAACCTGGCTTAACAAATCCGAATTGAGGAAGGTGAGGCGTTTGCTGACTCCATGATTTTCAGCATTTTTCCGAGCCGTTTCAAGCGCTGGTGTAGAAACATCAAGGGCTGTCACCGTCAAGTCGGGGTGGTTTTTGAGCAGGCTGATGGCGATGCAGCCGGAGCCGGTACCAACATCCAGGGCGTGAATGGGCTCATGTCTTGCGCGTAGCCAATTTAAGGCTTCATCCACCATCAGCTCTGTTTCTGGGCGGGGGATAAGCACGGAGTCGTTGACCACAAAATCCAGCCCATAAAAATTTTGAGCACCGGTGAGATAGGGTAGCGGCTTACCCGATGCTAAATCCCGCACATGGCTAAAAAAGGTCTCTTTTTGACTTTCTGTCAACCTGTGTTCATCATGCGCCAGAACCCAGGTTTTATCTTCTTGCAGGATGTGCGCCATTAAAATAAGCGCGAAGTGCTTCGCGCTTTCAATGGTCTTGAGTTGGGCTTCTGCGTTTTTAAGGCAGTCGCGGATAGACAGATCAGGCATTGGCTTCAAAACTTGCCAAGCGCTCGGCTTCTTCAACCTGCTGTAGTTCTTCGATGAAGTCATCCAGCACATAGCCGTCCATGACGCCGGCAATATTGAAGGAGCTTTGGTTGATGCGGTGGTCGGTTACGCGCGATTGGGGGTAGTTGTACGTGCGGATTTTCTCACTGCGTTCACCGGTGCCAATCTGTGAGCGACGCGTGGCGTCCAGTTCGCTTTGGCGTTTTTGCTCTTCCATCTCATACAAGCGTGCTTTGAGCACGCCCATGGCGCGGGTTTTGTTCTGTAATTGGGAGCGTTCATCCTGGCAGGCAACGATAATGCCGGTCGGAATATGGTGAATGCGAACCGCAGTCATGTTCTTTTGAACGTTTTGGCCACCGGCACCGGCCGACTTGTAGACGTCGATTTCGATATCCGATTCGGGGATTTCAATTTCAAAGTCATCCACTTCTGCCAGGACGGCAACGGTTACGGTTGAAGTGTGAATACGACCCTGGGATTCGGTTTCGGGCACGCGCTGCACGCGGTGGACGCCCGATTCGAACTTGAGACGGGAGTAAGCGCCATGGCCTTTGACAGTAAAGGTCACTTCTTTAAAGCCACCTATACCGGTTTCGTTGGAAGAAATGACCTCGGTCTTGTAATTGTGGATATCGGCGTATTTCAGGTACATGCGCAAAAGGTCTGCCACAAAGAGGCCTGCCTCATCGCCACCGGTTCCAGCCCGGATTTCAACGATAACATTGCGTTTATCACGGGGATCTTTAGGCACGAGCAGCCCGCGCAGTTTTTCGTCTGTTTCGGTGAGATGGGTGGAGAGTTCATCCAGTTCCATGCGGGCTAAATCAAGCATTTCGCCTTCAGAGATCTCAATGAGCGATTTGGTCT
Source organism: uncultured Anaerolineaceae bacterium (assembly GCA_964624615.1). Classification (GTDB taxonomy): domain Bacteria; phylum Chloroflexota; class Anaerolineae; order Anaerolineales; family Anaerolineaceae; genus Mesolinea. The sequence goes on along the minus strand of CAZUZM010000121.1, from coordinate 1,186 downwards.
CTTCGATCTTTTCAAGCGTGGCGATGTAGTCCTTGGCTGCGTTGGCGATATCTTCCATATCGGCGCGTTCTTTGGAAAGTTCCACTGCCAATTGATAATCCTCACCGACATTGGCAAGGCGTTCTTCAAGCTCGTTATAGTGTTCAAGTATTGCGTTTAATTTATCTAACATGTCATAACCTTTAAGAAATTCAGCCCGATTATACCATTTTGCCTTTTGTATGACTACTAAGACTTCGTATTTTTCCGCGAAACGGGTATAATCACCCGACGGAGAAAGTTTAGGATGCAACTTTATTTCATAAGACATGCCCAGTCTACCAATAACGCACGTTGGGAAAGCGGTGAGTTTACCGATAATCCTCGTGTGTCAGACCCGCCATTAACGGCGAAGGGTATTTTGCAATCCCAAACTTTGGCTAAAGAACTGAGCAAAAGCAATCCAGGTATCAAAACCCACTTCCTTGACCAGCAAAATCGCAAGAACTATGGCATCACCCATGTGTATTGCAGTTTGATGGAACGCGCGGTTCAAACCGGTACGATAATCGCGGACCATCTGGATGTGCCGATTATGGCTCTGCCGGATTGTCATGAAGTAGGCGGTATTTATTTGGAACGTCTGGTGGATAATGAACCGGTCATTAGCATGGAATATGGTTTGACGGAAAGTTATCTGCGCGCCACCTATCCCTCGGTGTGTTTAGAACACCAAATTGGTGAAAAAGGGTGGTGGCATGGTGGCAAAGAAGAACGCGCCAATGTTGGCCTGCGTGCCCGTCGCGTGATCGATTTTGTGATGCACCGTCATGCTGACACCGATGATCGGGTAGCCATTATCACCCATGGTGGTTTCTTTAACTATCTTTTCCGTGCGCTGATTAAATGCGAGATTGATTTACCGCATGATCAGCGTTTCCCCTATCGTTTTATGTATAACAACTGTGGAATCAGTCGTTTTGATATGCCTGACGAGTTGGTACAGTTCATTTATCACAATAAAACGGATTTCTTGCCAGACGAATTGATAACTTAGCATTTGCTCTGGTAGAATTGTTTATAGCTATGGTCTACATCGAATTCAGCCATAGTCATAGGACAACATGCCAATATTTGTAAATATATTTCTTGTATTCTTTCTCTTTTTCTGGAACGCTGTTTTTGCTATGTATGAAATCGCCATGGT
>CAZUZM010000120.1:0-3626 GCA_964624615.1 uncultured Anaerolineaceae bacterium | reverse complement strand
GGCTTTTTCATTTTCGCAACGTGGGATACCATTGGATGGTCTTGTATGCCGGATCATAAATCAGGGTAAAAATCGTTTGCCAGGCGCTCCAAATGCCATGCTTATCCTGCGTTCGCACCCTCAGATAGTAAGGCGTTTTCTGAGGAATAGGTGGGGCATTGAAGGTGGGCGTAGCTTGTGTGCTGGTGCTGGTTCCGGCTGGGTTTGCTCCCCAATAGACTTGATAGGTGTTTTCCGGGTCTAAGCCCACACCGGCATCAAAGGCACCGTTCCAACCAAAGTGGGCGTCATTGCATCGCGCTTGAGGCACACCATTAATCGCCTCGCAACCGATAATGGATACCGTTGGATTAACCGGAGGCTGATTGTCAACATAGAAACTAATCGTTTTAACCGCAGAACTTACCCCTGCTTTGTTCACTGCATAATAGCTAACGGTATGCTTTCCGGAGCCATTAACCCCAAAAGGTTGATAAATTTTCCACTCTGCATTATCTATTTTACGATAAATTTTGTCGATCCCATGGCTATAGTCAACCGCCGTGATAAAAACATTGACCTGGGTCTTATACCAATCTCCAAGACCCTTTTCGCCGGTTATACGTGCTGATACAGTCGGGACGGAAGGGGGCAAATCAGTCTTTTTCATCACCTTGCCATCGGCAACATTGGGGTCAATGGATATGCCAACCCCACCCCAAGTCTCCGTCAAGTGACCGGAATATTGCCTGATACGCTGCTGGTGATTCCAATATCCGTCAGGTAAGTGAGTCAGCCCATAAGGAGAAGCATTTGGGTCATAGCCACGGGTGGCATTCCACGCTGCAATCCAAACTGCGGGTGGAGGCGGAACGATATTGTACATCTTGGCTTTATTCATGTTACTCGCCGTAGCATACAAGGCGCCTACCGAGCCCAGCTGGTTCAATCGAACCGTCCAGCCACGGATAAAAGCGTTCGTAGCTGCTACACAGGCAGCATTAGAGGTGTCAAAATGCTCCATATCCAGATAGACCAAGCCACCTTTACCACTGCTATCTAAAAGCCCAAATTCCCCCATCCGCGCCTTGGCTTGATTTGCATTTTCAACTCCCAGTGCATAAGCCGCGTTGACGTCCCAAGGCATGGGATAGCGCAGAGTGGTACAAGGCGCCTGATGACCAACCCAGGTCGGAATAAGGCGCCAGCCCTGCCTGGCGATTTCGTTGATATAAGCTTCATTCAGCGCGGCATTTGCCTTTAGCCTGGAAATACCGCCAATGTATAAATTCACGCCCCGATAGGGACTGTTGGTAAACCAATTAGCCAACTGGGCAAGCGTCGGGATCTCAGCAGCATCAAAAGCCTGGCCGGTAAAAACACCAATCAGGCTACTGGGTTGAGTATCATCAGACCCGGATTTTGGTTCATCCGAAGCAACTTTTACGGAGAAAGATCGCACTTGGCCTGGCTTGCCGTTTGGTAGCTGAATCGCTTGCCATCCTTTTCCGCCATCAGTCATCTTTTTGAGTTCCCTGATGTAGTTACAACGCAACATACCTTCAATTTCCTCACACGCGCCGCCTTCAAACAAAGCCCAAGCCTGTTTTTGGCTAAGGAAACTCATACGCTCAATCGCCATGCCTAAGGGCACGAGCCGGCCCGCTACTGCCAGTTGACTGGCGTTTCCAGACAAATCAGATGTCACCACCTGAAACTGTTTATCCACTTTTATGTTGAGGGAAAACGCATTGGAATAGATGAAACCAACCTGGCGACCACCCTCGTCAAACTGTACTTCCATTGGCAACAAAAAGCCACCTGATTGAAGCGGCACTGGCAGCCTCATAAAAAAGTTGGATTGGGCAAGAGGCATGCTAGCCATGATGTATTCCTGCCACGACTTCCCACCATCAAGCGTGTAAAAGAAAGATTCGCGTGCCTCGTGGTTAACCATAAAGCCCGTCTTGGCATCCAAAAAGGTAAAACGCTCGCCATTTGGGCTTGGCATAGCGGTCCAATGAGCGCCGCCATCCTTGGTGACCAAAAGCACACCCTGGCTAAATTGAGAGCTGCTCGTTTTTTTAGCCATCAGCCATCCCTCTTGCGGCGAAAGCCATTGGCTGTAAAGTTGGCCAATCGGCCCGGCATGACTGTCACCGAGAGCAAATTGCAAGTTACTCTCAAGTTCTTTCCAATCCTTGCCATCATTATTGGTCTGCAAAACTGAAGCAAAGACCATCTCATCGTTCGGGGTAACCGACACAATGGTGCCCGTGCCGTTTTTGTGCATGGCTATCTGATAGAGCCCTTGCAGTCCTTGGTCAGGGGTTATTTTCTGCCAACTTTTCGTAGCATCAGAGGTAATATAAAGCTCACCATCCATCGCAACCCAGGCTTGAGAGTCATCCATTAATCCAAACTGAAAATCATCCCGTGAAAGAACTTCATCCTGGGGCATTGTGCCAGAAGTCTGACTTTGGACGGGGGTAGTTTGTAAAGCAGGCACAATCAGCAAAAGCATGCTGATGAAAAGGGTCATTTTCCGTAAATATTGTTTCATAAAAACCTCACAATCAACGTAGCAGCGCCATAGCCGCTACGGACACCATGGTCAGTGCAATTAATGTGCCGCGAACATTATGAACCGCTATAAAATAATCATATCAGACTCTAAAAAATCCATTTTTACAGACCCATTTACCGAGAGAATAAAAACTATGCGTCTTGACAGCGAACATATGTTCTGATATTATTACCCAAACAGCAAGCGTCAATGTTCCCAGGAAAGTATGAGGCGAAATGGCTAAACGAAGCAAGGGCTTAGGTCCAAGACATCAAAAAATCCTCAAATATCTCGAAGAAACCCTCGCCGATCGTGGTTTACCCCCAACTATTCGCGAAATTGGCGACAACACTCAAATTTCTTCCACATCGGTGGTTAATTATTATCTGGCACAACTCGAAGACGCAGGCTATATCGAACGCCGTTCTAACGTGTCACGCGGTATCACTTTGCTCAAAAATGCTGCTGGTAAAGCCTTTGAGGACTTTAGCACAGCGGTAGAAAACGCCATTCAAAGCGTGATGATCCCATTGGTTGGCAACATCGTTGCTGGCGAGCCGATGCCTGTGCCAGCTTCGGATTTTAGCTATTACGACCCCGACGCTGGTATTGATATCGCCCGGAGTTTGCTCCCAGCGCATGAGGCAGAAGATCAACTCTACGCCCTGCGCGTTCAGGGAAACTCGATGATTGACGCTATGATTAATGATGGTGATATCGTCATCATGAAGAAAACCAACCGAGCCAACAATGGCGAAATGGTTGCGATTTGGCTCCATGACCGTGATGAAACCACGCTCAAATATTTCTTTAGCGAAAAAGGTCACGTGCGCCTGCAACCTGCCAACCCCACCATGCAAGCCATCATCATCGACGATCCGAGCATTGTTGAAGTACAAGGCAAGGTCATCCTGGTCATCCGGCAACTATCAGAAAATTAATGTAACAAAGTAGCAACCTCTTTCGAAAGTTGAAACCTGGCTAATCATCACAGCCAGGTTTTTGTTTGGCGCCCCATGAAGCTTTTGACTATTGATAAAAGCAGAATGCAATGTTATACTATTCATACTTTTCATACCTA
>CAZUZM010000119.1:0-3635 GCA_964624615.1 uncultured Anaerolineaceae bacterium | reverse complement strand
TGATAGACTTACGCCTGTTAAACAGGAATAAATCCTGAATCTCAACCTTCCGCTCTTGGTAGGCCCACGGCCCAGACCAAAAGCAAACCCGAGGAAAGGAGCCTCGAGCGCATGAACAAATATGAAACCGTATTAGTTTTCCAGGCAGACCTGGACGAAGCCGTTTTAAAAACAGCTGTCGAAACCATCGAATCCCTCATCAAAACCAGTGGTGAGGTCACCAAAGTTGACCATTGGGGCAAGCGCAAACTAGCCTACCCCATCAAGAAGCAATTTGAAGGCTACTACGTCTATATGACCTTTGATGGAGAACCTTCAGAAATCGCCAACATCAAACGTACCCTTGGCTACAATGAACAAATCTTACGCTACATCATTGTGCGATTGGACTAAGCAGGAGTTATCATGACAGACACTACACCTAACACTACAGAACAACAAGCACCCGTGGAAAAAACCGAACGCGCCGAACGTCCTGAACGACAAGAACGCGGTGAGCGTCCCGCCCGTGGCGAACGCCCTGATCGTGGCCAACGCGGTGGTGATCGCCGACGTTTCGTTTCCCGTCCTAAATTCTGTCAATTCTGCACTGATAAAAACCTGCACATTGACTACAAAAACATCGAGCTGATGGGCCGCTATATCAATGAAACCGGTAAGATCCGCCCTCGCCGCCAAACTGGCGCCTGTGCCAAACACCAGCGTGAAGTTGCTACGGCCATCAAAAACGCCCGCCATATCGCCTTGATTCCATTCGAAGGTGACTTCTGGGCTGAATACTAAATCGGTGATTTGTAATGGCAAAAACACCTACAACACCAAAACTGACGACCAATAAGCACACCGCTCGTAAAGAGCGCGAGGCTCAACAAACCAAAATCGCAATGATTGCCACTGGCATCATCCTTGCGTTAATTTTGGTCATTGTTGCTTATGTTTTGGTCGATAACTATATTGTAAAACCCAGAACTGTCGTCGCCAGCGTTGGCGATACCAAGATTCGTGCTGGTCAGTTTAACACCAACGTGCGCTACGCGCGTGATAATATGCTTAAACAAGCCAGCCAATATTACTCAAACTACGCGCAGTTCCAAAGCTTCGCACCAGAATATGCCCAACAATTTTTGTCCATTGCTCAGCGCCACGCTGTTGAGCTCAACCAAGGTGATGTGATTGGCAACCGTGTCTTAAACGATATGGTCGACGACGTCCTCATCGCGGAAGAAGCGGCGAAATTAGGCATCTCTGTCTCCAACGAAGAACTTGACGAGCATATCGAAAAGCAATTTGGCTTCTTTGCCAATGGCACTCCCACGCCCGCAAATACCGCCACGCCTTTCCATACGCCTACTATTTCGAGCCAGCAAGAAACCTTGATTGCACCTCCTGCCACAGCAGAACCTGAAACAACTGAGGCAGCACCTGCTGAAGGTACTGAGCCAGCTAACACTGAAACAGAAACCACTGAAACACCGGCGGCAGAAACGCCAGAAGCTGAGGCCAGTCCTGAAGCCGAAGCAACCGTTGAAGGCACCGCGACACCCGTCCCAACCATCACGCCTTCTCCAACACCTTACACGCGTAAACTCTACGAAAAAGAATTCAAAAATTTCGTGAGCGCAATGAATAAGAACGGTATCTCAAGGTCAGATATCCGCCGCATTCTCGAAGGTGCTCTGCTTCGTACCAAGGTCATGGAAGTCATCAGCGCTGATGTTCCCGCAGAGGAAGAACAGGTTTGGGCACGCCATATTTTGGTTGCAAGCAAAGATGTTGCTGATGAAATCGTCAACCGATTGAATAACGGTGAAGACTTTGCCGCAATCGCCAAAGAGCTTTCCACCGATCCCGGTTCAAAAGACAATGGTGGTGATCTCGGTTGGTTTGGCAAAGGTCGCATGGTTCCCGAATTTGAAAACGCCGCTTTCGCCCTGCAAAACACCGGCGATATCAGCGAGCCAATCAACTCTACCCATGGTTGGCATATCATCCAACTGGTTGGCAAAGGCGTCAATCCTGTTGGTGAACAAGAACACAACCGCTTGAAGACTACCTTCTTTGAAGAATGGCTCAGAGAATTGCGTGGAAAACGTACAGACATCAACCTTAATGAAAATTGGTTGAAGTACATGCCCACCAAACCCGAAATTCCCCAACAGTTCTATAACGCGATTATGAACCCTTCGGGAAAATAAATTTACCTTAGAACAAAAAAAGGACTGTCCAAGCGACAGTCCTTTTTTTATTGGATACTTTTAGTTTTATGAAGTCATGTAACTGCTATCGACTTCATCCAGGCGCAAACTCATTAACTGGCTGGCAGAGTCTTTACCCATGGTCACACCATAGATTACATCCGCAGCCGATACGGTATTGCGATTATGGGTAATCAGAACAAACTGTGTTTCCGAAGACAATTCGCGAAGCAGATCAATAAACCGCCCCACGTTAGACTCGTCCAACATCGCGTCAACTTCATCCATCACACATAGTGGTGTTGGCGAAACCTTGAGCAAGGCAAAAATTAATGCCACAGCGGTCAAGCTTCGCTCTCCACCGGAGAGCAACACCAACCCCTGTTCTCTTTTACCGGGCAGGCGTGCTTCAATTTCAATACCACCCTCAATCGGCGACTCTTCATCCACCAGTACCAATCTCGCAGTGCCACCATTAAACAATCGTGTAAACATGGCTGAAAACTGCGTGTTGACGGCTTCATAAGTCTTAAGGAAAGCAGATTTCATCACATCATCGAGCTCCTTAACCATGGCGTGGATATCCTTAATCGCCAGGTTCAGGTCCTCAATTTGGCTCACCAGGTCGGTATAACGGGCTTTAACTTCCTGAAACTCCTCCTCCGCTTCCAGGTTAACCGAACCAATGCGACGCATTTGTCCTTTTTGTTGTTTGATGACCTCTTCCAGACCTTCGCTCAACGTCAGCGTCTCTGGTAGAGATTCGATAACCAAATCTGGGAAGGGCAAAGGAGTCGAATCATGGGTTTCGCTGCGAACGTCCATCTCAATCAAGCCGAAGTCATCTTCTAAACGACTTCGTAGAGTGGAAAGCTTTTCTTCCTGGCGCACCAATTCCAGCTGCAAATGCGTAATTTGGCGTTCCTTCATCGATACGGATTTTTGCTTTTCCTGGTCTTCATCTGAAAGCAATTGGAATTGTTCTTCCAATTCAGCCAACAAAGCTTCTTTCGCTTCAAGATCCCCTGCCTGCAAAAGTTCAGATTGGGATTTCAGGGATTGCAAACCTTCACGTAAAGACTGAATTTGGGTACTCACGCTGGAAACCAAACTTTCCTGATTCTGTTTACGTGACCGAATCATCGCCAAACGGTCGCGGTCTTCCTTCAAACGTTTTTCGAGGGTCTCAAAGCTTCGCTTTTGATGTTCCAAGGATTGGCTGCGAATTTGGTTTTCAGTTTCCAAATACACAAAACGCTGTTCCAGTTCCTCAATATTATTTTTAGCTTCAGAATCCCGTTGTTCCTTGATTTTGGCATTCAAGGTTTGGATAAAGTCAGCATTCTTCTTGGTCTGCTCGGCCAGATCAGCAATCGCATCTGTTGTTTTTCCAATGGCGCGATTCGTATCTTCACGACGATGTGCAAACCACTGTTTTTG
>CAZUZM010000118.1:0-3694 GCA_964624615.1 uncultured Anaerolineaceae bacterium | reverse complement strand
CTTGTTCCGGATGGCGTCCTCGCCATTCGCCAAAGAAATGGTTTCTTAGAAATAACCTTGAACGACTAACGGTTCCTAAATCTTTACGATTGGGATCCAGAGTTCCATTTTGTAATCAGGTTGTTGCATGTCGCCATCGTAATAGAACTCAAAATCTGGCGCGCCGGAATGGTCATAGCCGTTTTTGGGGAGCCAATCTTCCAACATATAATCCCAACCTTGGTGGATGCTCTGGGGAATGGGTCCCACAATTTCAACGATAGCGTATTCATGTTCTGGAATGTCAACGATATCCAAACCAAGGGCAACTGCCGACTCAAGGTCTTTTACGTCGTAACCCGCCATGTAATCAAACCGATCGGGTTCAGCCATGCCATGGCACATGCCAAAACTTTGACCATTACCAAGCTTTTCCAAGGCTATTGGACTGGCTTTTGAAAAGAGCTGATCCCAAATGCCAGGACATTGGGGCGGGGTTAGTTGTTTGGCAAGTACGCCTGCCAGTGCGAATTTGGGTTTGGTTTCTATTCGAACGTTCATCTCAACTCCTTTTGCTGTTACCAAGTGTAAGATTTCAAGTAAGTTTGGATTTCTGGTTTTAAGTATAAGGGCTTTAACTCAAAATACATCTGTCTGTACATATTTCCTCGTCAAATTAGCGCAGACCTTTAAAATGATGGCTGAAGTCGGCAACATTGCACGCCCGAAAACTGATTCATGGACTATAATAACAGGGCGTGAGGTGACTCACGTTGTTGAAGTTGAATACTATTTTACAAAGGATGGCTTATGGATTTTTCCTTGACGAACGAATATGCAATGGCGCGAAAACTCTTTAGAGACTTTGCGCAAAACGAGGTGGCTCCCTTGGCGGAAGAGGTCGATGAAAATCATCGCTTCCCCAGCGAAACAGTCGCCTTGATGCAAAAATACGGCTTTTTGGGTATTCCTTTTTCTAAGGCTTATGGCGGACAAGGCTGTGATTACCTGACCTACGCTTTGGCAGTTGAAGAAATCTCAAAAGTCTGTGGCACAACCGGTGTCATTCTCTCTGCCCATACTTCTCTTTGTGCTGGCGCTATCAACAACTGGGGGACCGAAGAACAAAAGCAAAAGTTCCTGCGTCCTTTAGTCGACGGTAGCAAACTTGGCGCCTTTGGTCTTACCGAGCCTGAAGCTGGTACCGACGCTGCTGGTCAGCAAACCAAGGCTGTGTTGGATGGGGATGAATATGTGATTACCGGTAACAAAATCTTCATCACCAATGCGGGTGAAGCTGACACCTATGTCATCTTTGCCATGACCGACAAGGCCGCCGGCACCCGTGGCATAACGGCTTTCATCATTGAAAAGGGTACGCCAGGCTTTGAATTCGGCATCAACGAAAAGAAGATGGGCATCCGTGGTTCTGCAACCCGTGAGCTCATTTTCCGTGACTGCCGCATTCCCAAGGATCAACTCCTGGGCCAAGAAGGCAAAGGCTTTGGCGTTGCCATGAGCACTTTGGATGATGGCCGCATCGGTATCGCCGCGCAAGCCCTGGGCATTGCTGGTGGCGCGCTGGACAAAGTTGTGGCATACGTCAAAGAGCGCAAGCAGTTTGGCCGTCCGATTGCAGCTTTCCAGAACACCCAGTTCAAACTGGCTGAAATGAAAATTGAACTCGAAGCCGCGCGCTATTTGGTTTACCTTGCTGCCAGCAAGTATGACAAAGGCGAAAAACACAGCGTTGAAGCTGCCATGGCCAAGCTCAAAGCCTCACGTGTGGCCAGTTATGTGACCAACCTGGCGGTGCAACTGCATGGTGGTTATGGTTACATCCAGGACTACGAAGTTGAACGCATGATGCGCGATGCGAAAATTACAGAAATCTATGAGGGCACCTCAGAAGTGATGTTGATGGTCGTTTCTGCTGCCCTTTTGAAGTAGAGGTGCTGATGAAGATTATCGTTTGTATCAAACAAGTTCCCGATACGACTGAAGTTCGTCTCGACCCCAAAACGGGTACCCTGATCCGCGAGGGTGTGCCCTCGATTATGAACCCTGATGATAAATCGGGTCTCGAAGCTGCTTTGCGTCTTAAAGACGAGCATGGCGCGCACGTCAGTGTGATTAGCATGGGCCCACCCCAAGCCAAAGAAATGCTGCGTGAAGCCCTGGCTATGGGTGCTGATGAAGCCTATTTGGTGACCGACCGCGCTTTTGCCGCATCGGATACCTGGGCAACCTCGAGCATCTTAGCTGCCGCTATCAGCAAATTGGACTATGACCTGATTATCACCGGTCGCCAGGCGATTGATGGTGATACCGCGCAGGTTGGCCCCGAAATGGCTGAACACCTGGGCATCCCCAACGTCAGCTACGCTGAAGAAATTCGACTGGAAGGCGACAGTGTGTTGGTTAAGCGTCAATTTGAAGACTTTTCCCACATGGTGCGGGCTAAGTTCCCTGCGTTGATTACTGCCTTGGGCGAGCTCAACACCCCGCGTTATATGACCCCCGGTGCTATTTTTGATGCCTGGCGCAACAAAGAGATTACCGAATGGAACCGCGCTGATGTGCCCGTGGAAGACAGCAACATCGGCTATCGTGGTTCGCCAACTCGGGTTGCCAAATCTTTCCCCAAGACGATGAAATCGCCGGGTATGAAGATTGAAGAAGGCGTTGAAGAATCGGTTGAGTTCATCTTTGACAAACTCAAAGAAAAGTATCTGCTCTAGGTGGAGGAAGACATGAATATTGAAGATTACAAAGGTGTTTTTACTTTTGCCCAACAGGTACATGGCGAACTGAGCAACGTCTCTTTAGAGTTGATTGGTAAAGCGCGCGATTTAGCCGCCGACCTTGAAACCGATGTGAGTGTCATCTTGCTTGGCCATCAAATCGGCCATTTGCCCAAGGAGCTGGTTGCTTTTGGCGCGGATCGCGTGATTGTGATTGATGACCCCGTGTTGGATGAATATCGCACTGAGCCTTATACCCAAGGATTGACCGCGATTATTAACGAGTTTAAACCCGAAATCGTGCTCTTTGGCGCGACCGCGATTGGCCGAGACCTGGCACCGCGTGTGGCCGGTCGTGTGCATACCGGTTTGACTGCCGACTGCACCAGCCTGGATATTGACAAGGAAAAACGCGAGTTCCGCATGACCCGTCCCGCTTTTGGTGGCAACGTCATGGCGACCATCGTTTGCCCTGAATTCCGCCCGGCTATGGCAACCGTTCGTCCTGGTGTGATGGTGAAGGAACTGCGCGACGACGCCCGACAAGGCGAAATTGTGACCTTTGACTACACTTTTGTGGAAAACCAGGCTTACTTCCAAATCGAGGAAGTGATCAAAAAGGTTAGCCACAAGATTGACATCACCGAAGCCAAAGTTTTGGTCTCGGGTGGTCGTGGTTTGGGTGATGCCAGCTGCTTTACGCTTCTGCAAGGTTTGGCGGATGCCCTGGGCGGCGAAGTTTCTTGCTCGCGCGCCGTGGTGGATGCCGGTTGGTTACCCAAGGAACACCAGGTTGGCCAGACGGGTAAGACCGTGCGCCCTCAGCTTTATATCGCTTGTGGTATTTCTGGCGCCATTCAGCACTTGGCTGGTATGGAAGAAGCAGATTACATTGTGGCGATTAACAAAGACCCCGATGCGCCAATTTTCAACGTGGCGGATGTGGGTATTGTGGGCGATTTGCACCGCAT
>CAZUZM010000117.1:0-3761 GCA_964624615.1 uncultured Anaerolineaceae bacterium | reverse complement strand
CGCGTTTGATGCTGGCGTGTTTGGTGGCAGAAGGCGCGACCTTTTTGGTGCTGGATGAGCCGGTCAACTATTTGGACATTCCCTCGCGTGAGCAGTTCGAGCAAGCTTTGCAAGCCTTTTCGGGTGGCGTGCTATTGGTTGCTCACGACCGCGCGTTTATCTCCCGCGTCACCGAAAAAACCTGGCTTTTGGAAGATGCTAAGGTCAAGATGGGTTGGTCAGAGGATTTGGTGAGTGAAGATTAAACCATTAGCCTGTCTATGCCAGAATAAAACAGCGGAATGGGCAATGATATAATCGCGGCATGGAAAAAAGGGACGCAAAAAGGGACCAAAAGAAGGACTGGCGACTGCTTTTGCTGGCGGATACGCATGTTGGTGACCGCATTAAAGCACTTGAGCCAAAACTACTAGAGGCGATGAAAGCTGAACAACCGGAGATGATTTTGCATGCCGGCGATATCGCCGTCCCGTCTGTGGTGACTGAACTCGAAAAAATCGCGCCGGTGGTGGCGGTGCAGGGTAATCGGGATTGGTTCAAGCGCTATAAGCTGCCAATGGAAGCGCGGTTTGAGTTCAATGGGCTCAAAGTGGTTTTGGCGCATGGGCACATCAGCATGTGGCACTGGTTTTGGAATTATGTGCGCCTTTTCCTGACCTTTCGCATCCATGATAACGCTTTTTTTCAGCGTCAACTCGCCCGGCTTTATCCTGAAGCGGATCTGATAATCTATGGACATCTGCATTTTCAGTATGACGAAGTGACCGAGGGCATCCGCTTTTTGAACCCCGGTTCAGGTTACCCGCACTGGCGCAACAAAGGACGTCCGCAGTATATGATGCTGACCATCAAAGAAGATGGCGAGCTGGTGGTCCAACGCCGCGAAGTCCTTTTGGATTGACTTTGCTCCAGTATCCAGAAACACTTACAAAAAAAGTTACCCAAAAACCACCTTTCATAGGCTAAAATACTCAAACTCGTTCCAAAAACGTGCAAAAATGCACAAAAGTCATATGAGAAACGTGCAAAAATGCACGAAAGTCATATGAGATATGTGCAAAAATGTGCAAAAGTCATATGAGTTATGTGTTTTAGTCTGTTTGTAGGCGTTATAATCACTCATGACAACGACTTTTTAAGGTAAGCAGGACACCATGAACCCAGAAATAATTAGCTCCTCACAAAACCAACATGTCCAACTGATGCGCGGTTTGGCAACACAGGCTAAAGCCCGGCGTAAGGAACAGGCTTTTCTTGCCGAAGGCGCGCGATTGGTGGACGATGGTTTGCGCTCGGATTTTGTGCCACGATTGGTAGCCTATAAAGACTCTTTAAGTCCACGCGCTAACGAAACGCTTGAATTTGCCTGGGGTGTGAAGCAAGACCATAAGGCAGGTTTTCCCATTTTGCAAATCGAGGACCGTTTGTTTGACGAACTCACCGACACCGAAGCCAGTCAGGGCATTATGGCGGTGTTCGACATCCCCGAATTACATCTGCCGGAAGAGCCAAACTTTTTGTTGTTGCTTGACCAGGTACGCGACCCAGGTAATATGGGTACGGTGTTGCGCACTGCCGAAGCAGCCGGCGTGCAAGGTGTTTTCATTCTCCCAGGTACAACCGACCCCTGGGCGCCCAAGGTGACCCGCTCGGCGATGGGCAGTCATTTTCGTTTGCCGATTCTTCATTGGGGTGTTGAAGCCTTGGAGGCTTTGCTCCACGACATGCCGGTATATTATGCAGACATGGATGGTGTAATTTCCTATTGGCAGGCAGATTTCAAAGGAAAAACAGCCCTTTTGATGGGTGGGGAAGCGGATGGCGCTTCCCAAGTAGGACTTGATCTGGCTAAGACCTCGGTCAGAATTCCCATGGTTGGGAGTACCGAATCGCTTAATGCCGCAGTTTCAGCCGCCTTGCTGATGTTTGAAGTGGCGCGTCAACGCCAATAGAAAAAATTGTGGATAAAAATCAGATTACAAGTCGCCGGTTTGCTTATAGCGGATGAGGCGCAAGTTTTTGTCGCATTCTCCACTCAAATCAACAATTGACTTCTTGCTAATTGCTTTACCGGCTTTGTCGAAAAGTTGAATGCTGACTTCGTCACCGGCTTCGACACTATTGGGCAGGATGAAACCAAAGCCTGATGGACCAAAAATGGGCATCGAACCGGTTTTGCTGGTTTCGCTCAGCGTTTGGCCGCCATGGATGCCGGTGAGACGCAGCTCATAGCCGATGATGTCTTTTTCGGCATAATCCAAGACCTGACCCACCACAAAAACGGACTTTTCACACTTTTCGTTGGGGAAGTAAATAACATGCGAAAGCTGGCTGGTGTTGCGGATGATGTAAGGGTAGCTTTCTGCTGTTGGACTGGGCGTAGAGCTTGGCATGGGAGTATTCGCTGGCGTGGCTTCTGGCGTAGCTGTGTTTGTGGGCGAGGGCGTGTCGCTCGGTTTCGGTTCAGTGTTAGTGGCAAGGGCTAAACTCTCGGAGGTGTTGGTCGCATCTGCAAGTGCTGTTGGACTGACTACTGGGCTAGAAAGTCCCATGTAACTGGTTGTTATGGTTGGTTTGGTTGGGCTTAGCATGCGTCTGCCACGGATGAGGAAAACACCCACAATCAGGGCAATTACGAGAATGCCTGCCAGTAATCCAATACCAACACCAGCCTTTAATCCTGGTTTTTTAGGCAGGTCACTGCCGGCTTTTGGCGTCGCCATAGCGCGAAAAGGTTTGGTTTCGCGCTGGATGGGTCGTTGGGATCGGCGTTGGTTCACGGGACGAGTATCTCGATTTCAGCTTGACTGCGGGCACTTTCGAGCCAGTTTTCGAGCGCTTTGCGTTGAAGCACAACACGCGCATCGGTTGTCAAGGGGTGGGAATCTTCATGGCCGATTATGGTGATGATGTGATAGCCAATGTCGGTTTGGATAATTTCAGACCTTGCACCGACCGCTAAGCTAAAGGCAGCAGCTTCAATCTCGGGAAAGAGTAAGAAGCCACGGGGAAACCAACCTAACTCACCGCCTGATTCAGGTGTCAGTTTCCAGGCGATTTCGTCGAAACTAACACCACCGTCCAGACTTCTTTGGGCGGCAATCAGGTCGCCCTGGCGGGTAGAAAAAAGTTGGCGTGCGCGAACTTGTTCAGTGGCTTCAGGCACCTGAGCGATAATTTTGTCACGCTGGTGTGCTGCCAGGCTGGCTTGGCGCAACGCATCGCGCAAGGTTTCGGTGGTGTGATGGTTGGACTGCATCCAAGCGTTCAGTGCGTCTTGTCCGCCCATCTCCTGGGTCAAGCTGTCCAGTTTAGCTTGTAAGGTTTCATCACTCAGGGCAAATCCTTCGTTCGTTGCTGCATTGGCCAAAAGAGCTTGTTCGATGAGGTAATCCAGGACCTTTTGTTTCACTTCGTCGTCAGAAGGCATAGGCTGACCCTCTTCAAAGGAAGCACGATAATTTTGCACTTCGCGTTCATAGGTCGCCAGAGATATGCCATGTCCATTGACCTTTATGGCTAATGGGATTTCTGGGGGCAGCTCGGTTGGCGTTGGAGCAGGCGGTTCGGTCACAACTGGGATATTGGGGTCCGTGGTGTTTAGGACTGGCGTCGGCAACTCTTCTGGGCTACCGATTGGTTCACAGGCAACAATCATCAGACCAGCAAGCAGCAATATGCTGATGATAAAGACTTTTTTCTTAAACATGCCTATATTATACCTTTTCTATACGAATGTAAAAACCTAACCCGTTAGGTTT
>CAZUZM010000116.1:0-3810 GCA_964624615.1 uncultured Anaerolineaceae bacterium | reverse complement strand
TCACCAACTGCGAAGGGACGTGGGTCAACAATTTCGCCAGCGCCAAAGCGGCGGGCAGCAACCCAACCAGCACCGATCTTCATACCACCGTGGGTCAAAGTCGGGCCATCTTCTACAACCAATACACGCTTGCCACGAATGGCTGAGGGATCGTCGACGCTAATGGGTGAAGCAGCTTCGATGATAACCGCGTTGGGGTTGAGGGCTTGCACGTTTTCACGCACTTTCATAATGTCTTCTGCATCTGCAGTGTCAACTTTGTTGATGACAACCACGTCGGCCATGCGCGTGTTAACTTCACCAGGATAGTAAGCGCTCTCGTGTCCGGGTCGCAGAGGATCGACAACAGTGATCAAAAGATCTGTCTTGTAGAATGAGAAGTCATTGTTTCCGCCGTCCCATAAGATGACATCCACTTCCTTCTCAGCTTCGCGCAGGATGGCTTCGTAGTCAACGCCAGCGAAGACGATCACACCGCTATCAATATGAGGTTCGTATTCTTCACGTTCCTCAATAGTGCACTCGTGTTTGTCCAAGTCAGCATAGGTGGCAAAGCGTTGCACACGTTGTTTGACGAGGTCGCCATAGGGCATGGGGTGACGAATGGCTGCCACTTTGAGGCCCATGTTTTGCAGAACTTCGGCAACACGGCGGGTGGTTTGGCTCTTACCGCAACCAGTGCGGACAGCGCAGATGGCAACCACGGGTTTGGTGGATTTCACCTGGGTTTCTTTGGTGCCCATCAAGCGGAAATCAGCACCCAAACCATTAACTAATGCAGCTTTGTGCATTACGTAATCATAGGGGACGTCACTGTAAGCGAAAACAACTTCGTCGACATCGAACTTTTTGATCAGCTCAGGCAGTTCAGATTCGGGGTAGATATCAATGCCCTCGGGATACAGTTTGCCAGCCAATTCGGTTGGGTACTTGCGCCCTTCGATATTGGGGATCTGGGTTGCGGTGAAGGCAACAACGTCATACTTTTCGTTGTCACGATAGAAGGTGTTGAAGTTGTGGAAATCGCGTCCTGCGGCTCCCATGATGATTGTACGTATTCGACTCATAGTTTCTCCTTTAGTCTAGGTTTTATGTACCTTACTATTCTACTGTATTTTTACATCACTTGCGGAGCATTAATGCCCAATAAGTGAAGTGTATTGACAATTGTGATGCGCGCAGCACTCGTTAAAGCTAATCGCGCGGCTTTAATCTTCGCCTCGGCGTTTAAAACCGGACATTGGTTGTAAAAGTCATTAAAGGCTTTTGCCATTTCATAAGCGTAGGTTGCAATGAGGGAGGGCTTAAAGTCCTTGGCAGCTTTGGCAAGCTCATTTGGCAGACGAGAAATTTGTTCAATCAAATTGACTTCCGCCGGTTCCAGTGGGTAATCGAACCTGGCATGCGACAGTTGTGTCCTTGGGTCATCCACACCGCCACGTTTCAAAATGCTGTTGGCACGCACGCAGGCGTATTGGATATAAGGCGCACTTTGCCCATTAAAGTCCAAGGCACTATCCCAATCAAAGGTCACAATCTTCGTGTTCTCACGCGAAATCATGGGGTACTTGATAGCGCCAATGGCAACCATGGTGGCAATGTCACGTTGTGCTTCAGGGCTAAGATCCGGGTTCTTCTCTTTGACGATGGTCAAGGCACGCTCAGTTGCCTCAAGGATGAGATCATCCAACAAAACCACTGTGCCATCCCGGGAAGACATGGTCACGTTTCCAGGCAAATTAACAATTTCATAAGCCAGGTGGAAAATCTTGTCTGCCCACTCGTAACCCATCAATTCCAAAACTTTGCGCATTTGTTTCATGTGCAGGCTTTGGCGAACATCAATAACGTATATGGATTGGTCCAGAGGATAATCCTCAAACTTCATAATCGCCAGGGGCAATTCCTTGGTAGCATACAGCGAGGTACCATCCGAGCGCAGAATTACCGCCACGCGATATTCTTCTTTGGTGCCCAACATTTTATCCAGGTCGATGATGACCGGATTTTCCGGTCGTCCGTCCTCGGCAAGTCCCATCTGGAGAATTTTCTCTACCAGGACCTTGCCCGACTCTTCAACATCACTCTCAAAATAGATGTGATCAAAACGCGCGTCCAAGAGCTTGTAAACCTGGTCAAAACCATCCATCGACCATTGCCGGGTCTTCAGCCACAAGGCTTCAATGTGTTTATCACCGGCATCCCATCGGCCAAAATAGGCGCGGCAGGCTTCTTCGAAACCGGGTTCATCGGCAAAGCGTCGGTCAGCCTCGGTATAAAGGTCCGCCATCCAGCGCATGACATCCGCGGGCGGCTCCTCGCCGCCATGATACATTTCATAGTTGCACATCCATTTGATGACGTGCAAGCCAATATCACCGATGTAATTAACGCGAACAACCTTATCACCATTCGCTTCAAGCAAATTACAGACGGAGCTACCTAAAATGACATTACGCAGGTGACCAACATGCAAAGGTTTATGCGTGTTGGGGTTGGAATATTCCACCATCACCGTCTTGCCACTGGGTTGAGCCATGCCATAGCAATGATCCGCATAATGGACAAAGTCGATTACTTTAGAGGCATATTGGCTGGTCTCAAAATAGAGGTTCAAATAGCCCTTAACCGCTTCACTGCGCGAAAAACCCTGAGGTAAGCCTAAAAAGTCTTTGAGCTCTTCTGCCAGTTTTTGGGCATGCAAAGGCACCGCACCGCTTTTGTTTGGGTCACCAGCAGCCAAGGGGAATAATGGTGCGGCAATGCCCCATTCACCACTAAAGGGAATATTACGAAAATCGATTTTATCGCTGGGGAGACCTCTCTCGAGGCAAAATGTTTTAATCTTGTTAAGTAAGTTATCTTGTTCAGTCAATGGCATCATAACGTTTCACCAACATTTAAGTATACCACTGCTGGCAACCTCAATTCCACCCAATTTTTGGTATTAATCACATGATTAAAAAGCCCCCATTCAAGGCAACTAAAAACATTTTTATTGCAAGTTTACAAGAGCGTTATGCCTTTTTTACTTCCGCGTCGAAACCCGGGATGCGGGTTTTGCGTTCAACAAACTTGAGCAAGGCATTCAGCGCAAAAACCATCACCAAATAAATAATGGCAACAACCAAATAGCTGCCGATAGGGTCATAGGTTTTAATCGCCATGCGCTTGCCTCTTGCCATAAGGTCTTGAACGGCAATCAAGAAGACCACAGCGGTTGTTTTCAACATCGAAATCGGTTCGTTAGACCAACTGGGCAATGCCAGTCGCAAAGCCTGAGGCAGGATGACATGACGGATGGTTTGCCAACGAGAAAGGCCAATCGCCCTGCCCGCCCTCATTTGCAATGCCCCAATTGCGATGATAGACCCTCTTAAATATTCCGCCTGATAGGCGGCTGAGTTGAGTCCCAAAGCCAGGTAAGCTGAAACCGTTTGCGATAGGGTAATGCCCAATTCTGGTAAACCATAGTAAATGATAAAAAGTTGAACCAATAAGGGCGTGCCACGAAATACAGAAATGTAAATACCCGCAAAGCCTTTCATCCATCGCGGCCCATAGGTGCGAGCCAAGGCCAGGCTTAAACCCAGCACGAAACCAATCACCAAACCAACAGCGGTTAGTTCTAAGGTAATCAGCGACCCTTGAATCAAATCAGTCTTGAAGCGTGCGAAAAAGTTTAGCCAGTTAATCATTCTTCTTCGTGGTCCTTTTTGCCGTAAAGCTCAGTGATCTTCCACAAAAACTCGCGAGTGCGCTCAAACTTTGGACGGTTAAACATATCGTTGGGACTGCCTTCTTCCACGA
>CAZUZM010000115.1:0-3839 GCA_964624615.1 uncultured Anaerolineaceae bacterium | reverse complement strand
CATACCGAGTTGGATTGGATTAACCTGGAAGATGAACCCGAGGAAATTGTGGCGGATATCAAAGCCAGCGCTTATTCTCGCATGCCAGTGGCCGATGGCGATTTGGACCGCACGATTGGTATGCTGCATGTAAAGGACTTGATTGGTGTGGACATTTATTCGCCCGAGTTTAATGTGACGAATTATGTGCGCGAAGCGTTATTCCTGCCAGGCAATATGCAGGCGATAAAGGCTTTTGATACCTTCCGCGAAAAAGCGGTGCACCAGGCATTGGTCATGGACGAATTTGGCGGTGTCTTAGGCTTGGTGTCCCTTTATGATGTGCTTGAATCAATCGTTGGTGCTATTCCACTGAATGAATTTGATCTTGATCAGGACGTGGTTTTGCGGCCAGATGGCTCGTGGTCGTTTGATGGTTTGTTGCCGATTGATATGCTTAAGGATTTATTGAACGTTGAGCAATTCCCTGAGGAAGATACGGCCGATTTCCAAACATTGAGTGGCTTTATCATGAACCAATTGGGTCATATCCCCAAGGTGGGACAGACCTTTATTTGGGAGCAGTTCCAGTTTGAAGTTTTGGATATGGATGGCTTTAGGGTCGACCGTGTTTTAGTGACTGACCTTTCCAAAAAGAGTGATGAAGGTAAAGCACAGCCGGCTAAAGAAGCCTAGTCTTTTTTCCATCGACTAAAGGAAGCACGGGGCAACAAACGCCCTGTGCTTTTTTCTTTAAGGTGCAGTTTGCCGGATGAAATGTTTTTCTCAGTCCCTAATAAGTGGCTTAGGATGGCATGGGTGGTTTCGGTCTGGATGCAAATGGGTGCTGTCAAGATTAGGCACAGTGGGACTGGATCCAAAATGGCTGTGATGGCTTCCAAAAGTTCGGGCAGGTGTTTTAGAAACTCACGATAAGTTGATTCGTTTTCAGTTTCCAGACGGGGAAACTGAAGAACCAGGGCATTATATGTTTGCTCACGACGAGCTTCGCGCTTGAGGAATTTGAGGGGTTCTTCCTGAATGTAGCGGATTGGGGCATCTTTCATGCCGGAAAGTTTTTGGTTTGCCATTGCCCAACCGATGCCGTGCTTAGAGCTATCCACATGAGTCACGTTTGCACCAGCATGGCAGGCGACCAAGTTTAGCAGCCCTGTGTTTGCCCAAAGATTGAGCAGTTTGACTGGTTCCTGAGCGTCAAACAGAACTTCACGTAGCCAAAGCCAATGATTGACTTCCTCCGGATAGAGTCCAATATGGGAAGTTGCGCCAAGTTGAACCTGAAAGCGGATTGAATCCCAGCGTAAAGGCCAACTTTTTTGATCGCCGGTTTCCAAGCGCCACTCGCCGCCAAAATCGTGGGCGTCGGGCAGATAGCGCGCGCTGCATTGGTGCCAGGCTTCGGGGTTGGACTTTGGCCAGAATGCCTGGGGATAAGGACGCACAAGAATCATTTTGCTGAAGCGTTCCAGCGTTTTCCCATCGCCACTGTCAAGCAGGTCATAATCTTGCCAGGTTTCTACGGTTTCGTTATGGAGAGTATTCGTCATAAAATCTCACTTGAAGAGTTGGTAAAGGAAAGGTGTGATAAAGTGGACTGCCAGGCTAATGGCTGCGGCACGGTAAAGCGCAATACGCAAGTTTTGCGGGTCGATTAGTGGTTTGAGCCTCTCGCGCTGCCTTTCCAACAACTGTGGCACGATCAGAATCGCAGAAAGAACCACAAAGAGCACGAGGACCCAAATGGGTAAAAGTTTAAGCATTAAGAACAGCGGGACACTTATAAGCACCATCAGGCTCAAGCAAACAAATGAAGCGATGATAAACCACCGTTGTTGAGTCTTGCTTTTGGCTACCCGCGCTTCGTCGGTGAGGATGATGAAAAGCAGGCTGGTTGCCACCACGCCAATGGTCATCAGGCTGATTTGTGAGGGTGAATCATTCTGGATTAGACTGCCTAATAGACAGAAATAGCCATGGATTAGCCATTGGTAGGTGCCAGGATTGAGGTAAAAATGCCGGTGTAAGCCCAGTTTACGCCAGTTGATTAAGGTCAGAACCGCGACAAGCACTAAACCCGTAAGCAATACTTTACTACCGAGCATCGCGTAAAATAACAAGGCGATAACTCCAAAAGTCAGCGAAAGAATAACGGCAAACTTTGTGCTAAAGACACCAGTTGCGATGGGGTTGGTTAAGCGTTTTTCTGTGTCTACGATGTCCAGTGGGGCGAATTGAAGGGCATGAAGGGTGAAGCCCGCACAAGAAACAAGCATGTTGGCAAGCAAGAGCATGATGACGCCCCAATCAAGGGTGGATTGACTTGCCACAACGCCCATTAAACTTGAAAAGACAAGCACGGGCAGGCTTTCTTTCAAACGGGTCATTTGGGCGAAGGCAATCAACTTTTCTTTCATCGGGCTGCTTAAAAGTATACCAAAGGCTTGACCTGGATGGGATGGTATCTTGTGGGTATGAAAGGGTGATATCTTGATTTTTAGCACAATTTCAGGCACAAAAGGGATATCTTTGTTACACTAATCCAGTGTAAGGATTGAAATGGAGGCATAATGAATTTTGATAAAGCAACAGACAGACGCTCGACTGAGAGCGTGAAATGGAACCGATGGGATGGGGATATCCTGCCCATGTGGGTGGCAGATACCGATTTTGAGTCTCCGGTAGAAGTGCGCCGAGCGTTGCACGCCAGGGTGGATCATGGCATTTTTGGCTATGGTTTTCCACCAGCTGGATTGAGCGAGGTGGTGACCCAACGGCTAAAACGACTTTATGACTGGGATGTGAGTGCGGATCAGGTGCAATATGTTCCAGGAATCGTCACAGGCTTTAACGTTGCCGTGCGTGGGCTTTGCAAGGCTGATGAAGAAGTGATTTATCAGGTGCCGGCTTATCCGCCTTTCATTCGTGCGCCTCACAGTGCCGGATTGCAAGGTGTTCAAAACGCCATGTTCGTTGGCGAAAGCGGCCAGTATGAGGTCGATTTCGATGCCTTTGAGCAACAGATTATTGACCGGCAAGTCTCCCTATTCATTTTGTGCAATCCGCATAATCCAACGGGTCGCGTTTTTAGGCGTGATGAGTTGGAAAGATTTGCTGAGATTTGTCTTCGCCATGGCGTGACGATCGTGGCGGATGAAATCCATTGCGATATTCTCTATGATCAACGTGTGCATATCCCTATTGCAACGTTGAGCCCGGAAGTCGCGGCGAATACCATCACCTTACAAGCACCCAGCAAGACTTACAATGTGGCGGGTCTGCACACTTCGGTGGCTGTCATCCAAAACCCAGAGCTGCGGGCGAAGTTTGACGCCTATCGCATGGGCGTTGTGAGCATGCCTTGCATCCTGGGGATGCACGCCGCTAAAGCCGCTTATGAACACGGTGAGCCCTGGCTCAAGGCGCAGTTGGCTTATTTGCAGGACAATCGTGACTTCTTGGATGAAGCCCTCAAAAATGAGCTCGCACCCATCAAATGGTGCAAACCAGAGGCGACTTTTCTGGCATGGCTGGATTGTCGGGACCTGGGTGTGAACGGTTCTTTACAGGAAATTTTCCTGGAGCGAGCGAAATTGGGCTTGAATGACGGACCGGAATTTGGTGAGGTTGGTCAGGGATTCGTGCGACTCAATTTTGGTACTAACCGTGAGAATATGAAACTTGCTGTTGAAAAGATGAAGGCGGCTATCGAAAGCCTTTAGATGTATGCATTTCGCTTTGTAATGAAGTGATGATTAAAAAGAAACGAGCCGGTTTACCGGCTCGATTTTTTATTTAAGAAAACCCCCGGTTAGACCGGGGGTTCAGTAAAGCTTTAGCGA
>CAZUZM010000114.1:0-3890 GCA_964624615.1 uncultured Anaerolineaceae bacterium | reverse complement strand
CTCATAACCCGGAGGTCAGTGGTTCGAATCCGCTCCCCGCTACTAACAAACCGGCCAACAGGTCGGTTTTTGTTTTAATCTTCCATCCCAGTCTTCAATCTATAGGGTTATACCTCACAAGTAGGTGGTTCGAACCCCCAGAAGGGGGCGATGTCCGCTCCCCGCTATTAACAAACCGGCCAACAGGTCGGTTTTTACTTTAATCTTCCATCTTAGTCTTCAATCTGAGGTGTTCTAAACCCACAAAACGGTAGTTCGAACTCCCAGAAGGGGACGATGTCCGTTCCCCGCTACTAAAAAAACCAGCCTGATGACTGGTTTTTTCTTCTAATGCTTTTCGGAAGGCAAATCACTTCCCTGCCGTCACCCACGCTGCCAGGCGGCGGTTAAGGGATTCGGGCGTGAAGCGCAACAAAAATTTATAGGCCTTGTAAAACCAATTAGGTACACAAATCGCCTTCCCCTTCATCATCGCACGATAGGCAGCCCCAGAGACATCATCCGCTTTCAAAACCTTTAAAGCCTTGAACATGTTCGAGTTTTTCATTTGGGCGTTCTTTTCAAAGCCGGTTTTGGTTGGTCCCGGGCAAAGCACCGTCACCGTAACACCGGTTCCCTTCAGCTCTTGTTGCACAGCCTGGGAGAAGGAGTAAACATAAGCCTTGGTCGCAAAATAGCCGTTCATATAAGGCCCTGGCGTCCAAGCGGCAATCGATGCCACATTCAAAATGCGTCCAAACCCACGCTTCACCATATCTGCGCCAAAAAGTTGGGTCAATCGCACTGGCGCAATCAGGTTCACGCCAATTTGTTCACGTTCGCGCTGCCAATCCATCTCCACCAGCGCACCAAAATGACCAAAACCAGCATTATTGACCAGATAGTCCACCTGGATTCCCCTTTGTTGCATGTCTTCATAGAGCGCTTCCGCGCTGCCAACCGGACCAAGATCCATGACAACTTGCTCCACCTTCACGTCATACGCTTCAGTAACCCGTTCCGCAATTGCTGCCAATTTTTCAACATTGCGACCGGTGAGCACCAAGTCAATACCATCTTTGGCAAACAAAGCGGCAAACTGCTCACCCAATCCGCCGGTTGCACCTGTAATCAGAGCTGTTTTTGTCATTGTCTTTCTCCTTTTTGCTTTTTACTATTGTATCGCATGCACCCCAAATCTCTGAGATTTGTCAATACTAAAACACACACCATCATAAAAGCAACCTTCATTGTCAAGTTATTTTCGCTAAAAGTACACGCTTTCAATTACAATTAGACATTCATTATAGTCATCCACCAATCTTTCCAGGAGGAGAAATGTTAAGGTGTCATCAATGTCATTCAACACTCGAAGATGGGTCTCAGTTTTGTGCTAATTGTGGCGCTAAAGTACGCTTAGACACACCCCCATCCGACCCCAATTATGGTAACAGCTATCGCCCGATACCACCTCAGCAAGTATCCCCGCAACCAACATCACCTCAACCAGCACATCAACGGCCGCCATCCCCACATTCAAGCCCGCAAAACGCATGGCAAAACGCACCATATAGCGCACCACCAGCTTACCAAGCTCCACGAAAAAGCCCACTCATACCAATCATCATTAGTGTCGCCGCATTACTGCTTATCATCACCGCAGCAGTCATCTTTTTCGTTCTCCGCAGTCAAAACATTCGATTAAAAATGCTCGTCATCGAGCAAACTGCCACAGCAGCGCAACTGGGCCGCAATCAGGCAGAAACCCAGGAAGCCATCACAGAAACCGCCAGACAAACAGAACAATCGCCGACCGAAGTCGTTGCACCACTTCCCACCCAAGCACCACCTACACCTGCTCCAACACCAGTGCCAACAGAACCCACACCCGATTATGCCGAGCAAGCCAAAATCCTGGCACTCATCCCTGAAGACGAACAATGGCGCCTTCAAGGGGCAACCAAAGTGGAAGATGTCCTCACCCACCAAGAAAGCATTTACCGCTATGATGACTGGCTGGAAACGGTTTGGATCGCTGATTCACTCAAAAATTTCGTGCTGACCGTCACTTTCGAAAATCCAGAAGAACTCCGCTGGGGTGAACATTGGGACCTTGGCATTCTTTTCCGCCACAAAGGTGGCAATGATCAATTTAGAATTTATACGACAACACCCGATTATTGGGAACTTGCCTATGTCGGAGGGTCGGTTTACAACTGGTCGGTTATTCGTGGCATCCAAGGCAAAATCGCCGCACTCAATCTTGAAGCCGGTGGCAAAAACACCATCGTTCTCATCGCCGATGGCGATTCTGGTGCTTATTACATCAATGGAAAACTTATCTACAATCTTGACCTTAGAAGCCGCCCTGGCTCTGGCAGCATCCTGGCGTGGTTTGATTACAACGCAAAACTACGTGATGGTGAAAAAATCTTTTTTAGCGATATTCACCTCTGGAGCTTGGACTAACAGTCCAGACCTCAGCAAAAAAGGTTAGCCAAGCAAAGCCAGGCATTCATCCAGGCTGGTTTCGGGTGTCACCTTGCCGCTAAAATCTTCCTGTTTGTCAATGGCTCTTTTGAGCCGCGCAGAAAGACGATTATCGCCGATGAGAATGGCACCCAACATCAGTCCCTGACCGAATACAAAGCTGGTGTAATTGCCATCCTTCTCTCCGGCAACCACAAACTCATTCTCGCTAGGGCTAATCTTGCCGATGCTAAACAGGTCGATACCCATCACCTTTAGCCGTGCAGAAGGTGGCGTGGCATCAAAGGCGTCATCCAGACCCACTGCCGTCAGCCCGGCGATGCGCCCCTGAGCCTTGGCTGGCACCCAAAGGCCATAGACCTGTCCCTCATATTCACAGTTATCACCCGCAGCAAGGATATCCTCCACCGAGGTGCGCATTTTGCTATCCACCAAAACACCGCGATTGGCCGCCGCTCCCACCTGGCACGCCAAACCAATATTTGGACGCACACCAGCACTAATCACCACGAGATCAGCGGGCAACTCACGCCCATCTTCAAGCAAAACAGAGGTTACCTGCTGGTCACCAAGGATGGCTTGGGTTTTGATGCCCACAATCACTTTTACGCCCAGGGCTTCAATACGGGCTTGCAGGTTTTTGCTGGCTGGTTCATCCAACTGGCGTGGCAAAAGCCAGGGCATCGCTTCGAGCACGGTCACTTTGCCACCACTATGAGCAATCGCACCTGCCACTTCCAAGCCCAAAAGTCCACCGCCAATGCAAATCACATCGGCTTTATTTGCGCTGGCTTCGAGGATCTTGTTCGCGTCCTCAATCGTGCGCAAGGTTTGCACGCCGGCGGTCTGTACGCCAGGGATGGGTGGCACATTGGGGGAAGCGCCAGTAGCCAGGATCAGTTTGTCATAATGGATGGATCTGCCGTCGTGCAATTTGACCAAATGTGCCTCGGCATCAATGGTTTCGACATAAGTTTCAAGCATCAAAGTGATATGTTTGCTGGGATACCAATCTTCTGGATGAAGCGGCAGGCTCGAGGCTTCGAGTTCGCCAGCCAGATAACGGGTGAGGTTCATACGAAAATAGGGCAGATTCGCCTCACCGCAGATTAAGATAATCTCCGAGTCGGGCTCCTGAGCAAAAATCGTCTCAGCAGCACTCACGCCGGCAATGCCGCCACCAATGATGACATATTGATTCGTTTTTGAAGACTTTTCGGCTTGCATGCTCACCTCACTTGTATTGTGGATTGATGACTTCATTTTAGCATACTGGCGAGGCGATTGCCGGAATTGTGAGAAATGTTTTAAGTTTTATCGGGTTGTCCAGTTTCGCTTTGTGGATTATCTAACAAGAACTGCGTTAAATAAATATCCTCCGGCTAAGCCGGAGGTTTTTCTTTTTCGCCCATAGGGCGGCT
>CAZUZM010000113.1:0-3900 GCA_964624615.1 uncultured Anaerolineaceae bacterium | reverse complement strand
TCCGCCCTGCACCAAAAATAACAACAATCACCAAAACGATGATCAAAATTTCCCATATCCCTAATTGTGGCATTTAATCCTCCAAATTTTCTACCGCTTCAGACTTACCATGTTGTTTCTCGGCAAGTGCGGCTAATGCAATACTCAGTAAATATAATACAAACAAGGGAATCATGAAAATAGCCATGTTTACAGGATCCCCCGTAGGTGTGATCACCGCAGCCAAAACCGCTATGGCAACAATGGCAATCCGCCATCCCTTAACCATTGCCTTGGCTTTTATAAGTCCAAATCGCGCCAAGACAAAAGCAATCAGAGGCATTTCAAAACTGACCCCGATCCAAAAAAGCAAATTGCTCACAAAACTAAAATAAGACTTGATTCGAATAAAGGTCTGAATACCCAAAATACCGGTCAAAAATTCAAGCGATGCCGGAAGCATCACAATAAAGGCAAACGCGACACCCGCCAAAAACATGATTGTCGCAAATGGCACGGCAATCAAAATAGCTTTGCGTTCATGCTTTTTCAAACCTTTTCCGATGAACTTAAACAGTTGAAAGAATACCCAGGGCAAAGCGACCATCAAGCCCGCCAGCAAAGCTACGCGCATATACACGCCAATACTCTCGGTAACCTCAATTGCTTGAAGCTTATCCAAACCACCAATCGGTTTTGCTAAAAAAGCGACAATGGGTTTTACAAAAAAGGCGGCAACAAGCACGCCTGCCACCAACCCAACCAAGACCAGTAATAATGTTTTTCGCAGTGCTTCAAGATGCGCCAAAAGGCTTTGCTTCTCGTCGGTCATATTAATTTTCCACCCGACATAAAGTTGGCAAACTCTCAATCAAAGCCGCAACAGCCAGGCTCATGGCTTCTTCCACGAAATCAAACTTAGGATGGTGGTGCGGGAAAGGTTCGCCGGCTGCCCATTGACCAGCACCGATGAGCATCATCACGCTGGGCACTTCCTTGGAGAAATAAGCAAAATCTTCCGAAAGCATGGTCTTGTATTGTGGATCAATATCAAGATCCGGGATGTCCCTTTCTAAGTTGTGCAGAGCGTCCCGGCATACAGACGCAACTATAGGGTCATTGATGACCGGTATGGTGGTGCCAACAATGGCAACATCAGCCCGCGCCTTAAACCCTTGGGCGATCCCTTCAGCAATCTCATGGATACGCTGCTCCATCAACGCGCGGGTTTGGTCATCAAACCATCTTAGCGTACCTTGCATCGAAACCTGGTTGGCGATGATGTTATAGCGATCACTGGCAGAAATTTTGCCAATGCTCACCACGCCAGCCTGATTGGCCGACAAACTGCGGGAAACAACCGATTGCAAAGCAACAATAGTATGCGCCGCAACCAATAACGGATCGATTGTATTCTCGGGTTTGCCACCATGGCCGCCTTTTCCATGGATTTTAATGGATAAATCAGAAGACCCAGCCATGACGCCCCCATCGGGGATACCAATCCAACCATAGGGTTTTTCTGCCCAAAGATGGGTCGCCAAGGCCAAATCAGGCTTGAGCTGATCCAACAACCCTTCGCCAATCATCCTGCGTGCGCCCTGGCAAATCTCTTCTGCCGGCTGAAAAACAAAACAAATCTTACCGTCTACCGCTTCTGGATTTTCAGCCAGCCATTTCGCAATAGTCAAACCAACAGCCATATGGCCATCATGCCCACAAGCATGCATACAGCCCACGTTCTGGGAGACAAAGTCTAAACCTGTGTCTTCCAAAACTGGCAAGGCATCCATATCAAAACGCAAGAGCACGGTTCTGCCCGGTTTGCCGCTATCGTGAATAGCATACAGGCCAGTCTCAGCAATCCCTTCATGCACATCATAGCCAAAGCCACGCATTGTTTCTGCGAGGAAATTGGCGGTCTCAAACTCTTCGAGCCCCAATTCAGGCATCCGGTGCAGCTGTCGCCGAACCGACCTGGTAAAGTCAGCTAAAGTCATGGCCGTTTCAAAACTAGACATCGTCAAAACACCAATCGTTTGAAAGATTCAAGATATTTACCTGGTCCATGCGCCTCATCAGCGAAAGCTCTAAGCCGCATTTCCATCGAGGCAATATCTTCAATTTGGGACGCATGCTCTTTTAAAGCGTCTATCCGTGTATTCCAAAAAGCGCTGACATCCAGGCTAATATTGGGGTCATGGCACAAACTAAACCAAAGTTCTTTGACGGGATGCGGCAAGAACCCTTCCTCAATCAGTTCAGGGAAAAATCCACGATTACGAGCCGCTGGAAAGACCGCCTGTGCAACTATGTCACCCGCCATGCGATGATCATGGTGGTTCATTCGGGTTCCTCGATAATAAAGCAAAGGGTCTGAGCTAACCACAATATCCGGTTTCACGGCCCGGATATGGCGTACAACATCACGTTGAAGGTCAATAAAATTCCTTAAGAAACCATCCGGTTCATCAAAAAAGCTTACGTCATGCACCCCTAATACATCGGCAGCTTTTCGTTGTTCAATCTGTCGTCTGGCCTTTAGGGCACCCTCATTCGGGTATGCTTCACTCTGCCCAAGCCCACCCTGGGTCAATAAAAGATAGTCAATATGGTAGCCCAATGAATGCCAGTAGGCAATCGTGCCGCCCATAAAAAACTCAGGGTCATCCGGATGTGCCAAAATGATGAGCACCCGGGTATCATCTTGCCAATTCAATGCTTCAAAAGCTTTATTCATAGGCAAATAATGCAGAACTATCCATCGCTGGCTGCTGGTTTGTTGTTACGAGGCGGTCGATGCCCCCGGGATTTTTTAGACCGGTTATCCTGTTTTTTCTCAGATGGCTTGCCACGCTCTGCGGATTGTTCCTTCTGAGGGCGTCCTTCTTTTTTACCACCACGGCGACCCGATTCAGCACGCTTCTTATGTTGCTGATTTTGTTCGCCTTCAGGTTTGGTCTTATCGTCTCCAGCTTTACCTTGTCTGGACCTGCCAGAAAACTTCTTGGGCCTTGGAGGTTTTTCGCTTTCGATTTTGAGGAGTTCCACATCGGTATGTTCCAACTCGTAACCGGTCTTTTCCTCTTCAACAATAGCCGGTTTCTCTTGCATTACACCTGTTTCAAGCTCTTCGAGCGTGAAATGCCTGGGTCCCAATTCCGGCAGATTGACAATAACCGATTCGCTCAAAGGCAAAACCTGGGTCACACGACCTTCTCCCAACGGAGTCATGATTACCTTCTTACGCTTGGGCAATTGTTTGAGGGCGGCTTCATAGGTTTCGTTTTCGTAGCGCAAACAACAGCGCAGACGGCCACAAATGCCAGTGATTTCCGATGGAGTCAAAGATATATCCTGTGCCTTTGCCATTTTGATCGAAATCGAACTAAACTCAGACAAAAACCTGGAACAACAACGTTTTTCGATGCCACAAGCACCTAAACCGGAAATCAATTTTGCCACATCACGCGGTCCGACCTGGCGAACCTCTAAGCGCGTGTCATTAAAGTTTTTAGATACATCCCGTAAAAAACTGCGGATATCGAAATCGACATCCTGTTCATAGGTCATGTAGATGGTCATTTTAGCCCGGTCAAGCGTGTATTCCGCATCCACCGCTTTGATTTCGCCATACTCATTTTCTTTCAGAAAACGGTTGATAATCTTGACGGCTTCCTGACCTTCTGTTTTGTTTTCTTCAAAAACTCGTTGGTCTTCTTCGGTAGCGAGCCTCTCGACAGCCAAAATGGTTCCGCCATCATTTCGCGGGTCGACATTCAACTGCGTGACTTTTCCCAGCTGAATCCCACGGGAGGTGTTGACAACAACAAAATCGCCTTCTTTAAGCTCTAAACCAGAAGGGACTGAAAAATGGTAATGTTTACCAACAGAGGCGAATTGAACGCCAATATAATTTGT
>CAZUZM010000112.1:0-3933 GCA_964624615.1 uncultured Anaerolineaceae bacterium | reverse complement strand
ACTTTGTTGAGTTGTTCTTCCAAACCCGTTAAAGTATCAATGGTATAACGATCTGCATCCATCAATCTTTGAGAGGCTTCTTTGCTGGCCTGGTCGGTAATCATGTCTACTTTAGCCTGGGCGGCTTGGTAAACCTCAGACTTCTCAATCAGCTTTTCGCTTTTTTCACGTGCCAAAGCAACTGTGCGATTGGCTTCTTCTTGCGCTTGCGCCAGAATGCGATCTTTTTGCGCGGTTATCTGTTGCGCTTTTTTGATCTCTTCTGGGATAGATATGCGCATCTGATCAATAATGTCCATAAAAGCGCTTTCGTCCACCATAACGCTGCGCGTTAATGGGACTTGTTTCCCACTGTTGAAAAGTTCTTCCATGCGGTCGACCAAATGTAAGATGTCCATAGTTCCTCCGTCGCTGATAATCCTGGGTTTAGTTTATCACTTTTTTCTTAAAACATTGCATTTAGCATAGAGATAGCCTGAATCATTCGGCAAAAAGAGCTCATTTTGCGGATAGTTCTTGATAGCGCGTCTTTAAAGCTTCCAGGACATGCGTTGGAACCATACTGCTCACATCACCACCCAAGGAAGCAATTTCTTTGACGGTTGATGCAGAAAGAAAAGTATTCTCTTCGGTGGTAATTAATGCAATCGTGTCAATTTGAGCATCAAGGCGGCGGTTTGCCAGTGCCATGCGAAATTCAAACTCAAAATCCGAAAAGACCCGCAGACCGCGCACAATTGCACTCGCCCCAATCTCTTTGGCAAAAGCCACCGTCAAGCCTGAAAAGCCAACAACGTTGACATTGGGTAAGTGATGTAAAGCCTCACGTGTGAGCTCCAGGCGTTTTTCAGGTAAAAAGAGGAGGTTTTTGAGGGGTTTGTCATAAACTGCCACGACCACTTCACTAAAAAGCTTTGACGCGCGCGTGGCAATGTCAATATGCCCAAAATGAACTGGGTCAAAAGTGCCTGGGAATAATACTTTTGTCATTAGCTTAAATCTCCTCCGGTGCCATCCTCATCCTGCGATGTCAAAAAGTGTTCCAAAACCAGGCGCAAGGGGGTATTCTCCTCTTGCGTTAAGTCCGGGTCTTTGGCTAAGAGCCACTCAGCCGTTTCACGGGCTTTGTTAATCAACCGCGCATCGAACAAACTCGCCATTTTCAGCAGGGGCAAACCGGCTTGTTTGGTGCCCAAAAAGTCACCGGGACCACGGATTTGCAGGTCCGCTTCGGCCAATTCAAAGCCATCATTGGTCTGGGTCATGATGCTCAGGCGCACGTTCTCGGCGTCATCTGAGGCTTGCGGGATTAAGAAACAATAACTCTGTTTATCACCACGCCCAACACGGCCTCTAAACTGATGCAACTGCGCCAAGCCAAAGCGATTAGCGCCCTCAATCACCATCATGGTGGCATTGGGAATGTCAACACCGACTTCAACGACTGAAGTAGACACCAAAATATCATACTCGCGGTCACGAAAGGCCATCATCACCGCGTCCTTATCCGCGGGACGCATACGCCCGTGCACCAAGCCTACCTTTAGGTCTGGGAAAACTTCCTTTTGCAGGCGTTTATGCTCGTCCACCGCGGCTTTCACCTCTTCGTTTTCGGAGGCTTCAACCAAGGGGTAGATAATAAAAGCTTGATTGCCTTCTTTGACCTGCGCGCGAATGTTTTTATAAACCCGATCGCGCTCGCCAGGAAAAGCCAACATGGTATGAATAGGCAAGCGTCCGGCTGGCATTTCATCAATCACGCTCACGTCCAATTCACCAAAGACGGTCAATTGCAAGGACCGTGGGATTGGCGTAGCAGTCATCACCAAAAGATGCGGATTATCACCCTTGGCGCGCAATCTGGCACGTTGGTTCACGCCAAAACGGTGTTGCTCATCGATCACAATAAATTGCAAATCCTGAAAGACGACTGGGTCTTCAATCAGGGCATGCGTGCCAATAAGCACTTTGATTCGCCCGGATTTTAAGGCTTCCAGCATTTCTGTACGCTCTGCAGCGCTGGTATCACCGGTCAAAAGGCGCACTTGGTCAGGTTCTAAAAATGCCTTCTTTCCGTTTTGTTCCTTAGTCATTAAGCGCGAGAAAGTGCGGAAATGTTGCTCTGCCAGGATGCTGGTGGGTGCCATAATGGCTGCCTGCGCTCCACCGGCAATGACCATCGACATGCCCAGCATCGCCACAACCGTCTTGCCTGAGCCAACATCCCCTTGCAAAAGGCGGTTCATCGGGTGGGTTTGAGAAAGGTCACGGCGGATTTCGTCCACTGTGCGTCGTTGCGCACCGGTGAGCTCATAGGGAAGCATGGCGAGATGTTCGTCCATCCAGGCCTCCGACACCGTCCAGGCACGACCTTCAAGCCCTTGCCAAAGACGTCTTTGTTGGATAATACCCAGTTGAATGAGGAAAATTTCATCAAAGGCAAAGCGCTGTTGCGCGGCTTTGAGTTTGCTTTCTTCGTCCGGAAAATGGATTTGGCTATAGGCTTCGTCAAGTTGGATGAGTTTTACCTTGTTTAGCACCGATACGGGCATGTATTCGTGAATTTTGGGCGACCAAAACCTGACCGTGTTGAATTGCAATCGTCTGATCCATTTTTGGGTCACATTCGCCGTGAGAGGATACACCGGCACGATGCGGTTGGTGTTGAGTTGCTGCTGGTCGAGCGGCTCAAATTCGGGGTGCCAAATGACCAGCCTGCCCATATAGCTTTCAATCTTCCCGGAAATAGAGATAAACATCCCTTCGCGCAACGTGCGCAAAATCCATTCCTGGTTGAACCAAAGCAAGCGCAAGCTTCCGGTCGTGTCCGAAACAACCACTTCGACAATTTTGCGGCCACGTCCGCTTTGATACATTGTGCTGCTCACGACCTTGGCGATAATCGTCACTTCATCCCCTTGGTAAAGCATGTTGATGGTTTTCAGCTTTGAAAAATCATCATAGCGTCTTGGGAAAAAGTTGAGCAAATCTTTGATTTTGTACACGCCTAACCGGGAAAGGTTCTCGGCTTGTTTATCGCCGATGCCACGAATGACCGTCACTGGGGCTTCGATGCCATATTGCGCGTTTGCACGAGCGGGTTTCGTGGCAGTGATTTTTGCACCATCTGTAGGTTCATCCGGCCTGGCAGATTGGCTAAGGACTTCTGCACCTTCAACACTATGGGTTGGTCTGGCGTTACTGGTGGCTGCCTTGGGTCGACGCACGCGACTGGCGTTTGAGGGTGCATTCTGCCCGTCAGAACTGGCTGTTTCGCCTTTGAGTGTGACCGCGTTTTGTGAAGAAGATGGAGTTTGCTTTGCTAGAGGGATGAAAGGCGATGGTTTGAAAGATTCCAGGTTTAATGCTTCATGAAGGCCCAAACTTTTAGCAATGGCTATGAGCACGCCTTGTCGTTCGACGGGATTGAGCCCACCATAGTCGCTGAAATGTTGACTGACCGATTGGATCAGCTTTTCATCAAGAGGAACTTCACGTGCATCCGATTGCCAGGCGGGAATAAAGCGTTCAAATCCACCGATCACGGCGCGATTCTCAAAACCCTGCTGGGCTTCGAGCTTAAAAATACGTGAAAGTTTTTCAGTAGCCTTGTTCATCGTCTTCATGTCATCTCACAGGGTTAATGATACACCATAGCCTTATCCATCTACAAAAATGAAACACTATGATGATTAACAGTATTAATGATTTAGGAAACTTTTGCCATGTTACAATAAAGCCATTCAAAAACCGGTTTCCAAAGGAGTATATTATGAGCAAAACCATCTATGGTCCTGACAATCCCCACCCATTTTCCCAAATCAAAACCGAATTAATCTGGGAAGGAAAATATGATGAATATGGTTTGCGGCGTGAGGTGGATGTTGCCGGCGCAGCCATGCCCTTGCAAAAGATTGAGACTGTGGATGAGCC
>CAZUZM010000111.1:0-4108 GCA_964624615.1 uncultured Anaerolineaceae bacterium | reverse complement strand
TGTTGATGGTATCTGTGCCACTATCCAACATCGGTTTGATATCGTTTTTGAGGATGTTGATGAGGTTGGAAATTTGCAAGATGAGGATGACTAAAGAAACAACGATGACTACCAACGTAAGTGCCATAAGAATGATGAAGACATCCCGCACCGCGCCAACCGCAACGGGTGACTGGAAAGCGAGGGCGATAGAGCCAGCAATGATGATAGCGAAAAGGATGCCAAGGGCAACCAGGGCAATGGTCAAACCTTTGCTTTCTTTTTCAGCGTCAACCTTGATGGACTTTTCCGTTTCTTCCGAAGCAGGCGTTTCCTCGCTGAGTTCAATTTCTTCTTGATTAAGGTCGTGTTCTTCCATAGTTATCGTAAAAAATTATAACACTTATTGGTGGGAAACACCTTCTCTATGTATAAAAAAATTACTAGAACTTAAAGGTCTCCGATTTGAACTTCATTTTCGAGGACATGATAGAGCTTCTCATTGGCTTGAAGGGTGATATCTGAAAACAAACCATCTTGTTCAGTGGAGATCATTTCCTGCTTGACCAGTTCAAGGATTGCCAGAAAAAGGACGATTGAATCCAGACGAGAAGGCGAATCACCCAACAGGTTGGAGAAGCGAATGGTTGAGTCTTGCCTTAAAATGCGCATGAGGTCGTGCACTTTTTTGCGCAGGGTGAGACGTGGAATAGCGATCAGGCTGCCTTCTTGCAGGCTTTGTTCTTGAACAGCCATTTGCTCCAAGGCGCGCACCAAATCGGTTAGTTCAAGCTTGGAAAGATCCAGTTGGACGGTGACCGGATAGGATTGTGCCACGTGTAAATAGCCACGTAAGCCTTGTGCGGCGCGATTGGAGAGCCATTGACTGGCTTTTTTGATTTCGCGATAGATGATAAGCTGGCGTGCCAGACTTTCGCCGATATCTTCCTCATCTTCCATACGGGCCGGTGGACGAGGGAGCAAAGCTTCGGATTTGATTTGAACCAATTTGCTGGCGATGACCAGGAACTCGGAACTAAAGTCAGGGTCGACATCCTTGTGCGCTGTAACATAGGCAAGGAATTGGTCGGTTACCTTGGCTAGTGCCAGTTTTGTGATATCTAACTCAGCTTTTTGAATCAGGTCGAGAAGAAGATCCAGGGGACCTGAATAGACTTCGGTTTCGATTTCGTAATCGTCATAGGCGCGTTGCCATAGTTTGCTCATGCGCCTTATTATAGCTTGAAATCGAGGTTTACAAGACCTCTCTTGGTATAATTCAAGGAAAAATGACCCATTATTGTTGTTTATCCTGTGGTTGTCCTTATCCGGATCAAGGGCTCCCTCACCGCTGCCCTGACTGTGGTGGGGTGTTTAGCGTTGACAATATAGTCTATGAGCCCCACCTCTATTCAAAGTCTGATTTGCCAGGTCTTTGGCGTTATCAATCGGCTTTTGGTTTGAAGGATGGCGCTTTGCCCGTCTATTTAGGGGAAGGAGATACGCCATTGGTGCCGGTAGACCACCAAGGAAAGCAAGTATTTTTCAAGTGTGAGCATCTCAATCCAAGCGGCTCGTTTAAGGACCGGCAAAGTGCGGTTCTGCTGAGTTTATTGCGCACCAAGGGCATCCATGCCGTTTTGGAGGACTCGTCTGGCAATGCTGGTGCTTCGGTGGCACAGTACGCGGCGGCAGCAGGAGTGAAAGCCAAAATTTTTATTCCCAGTTCAAGTTCCGGACCCAAGAGGCAGCAGATCGAGATGAGTGAGGCTGACGTGGTCTTGGTGGACGGTCCGCGGGCGAATGCTGCGCGAGCAGTATTGGAAGAACAAGAAACAACGGGCGTACCCTATGCCAGCCACGCACTATTACCCTTCGGCTTGGCAGCGTATGCCACAATTGCCTTTGAAATCACTGAAAAACTGGGTAGGATGCCAAAACGGGTGTTTGCTCCGATTGGGCACGGGTCGCTGTTTTTAGGGCTTTTGTTAGGTTATGAAGCGATTGAGGCTCAATCAGGTGAACCTCGACCTCGCATGGTGGGTGTACAGGCTGAGCATTGTGCGCCGGTTTATCGGGCATGGATGGGTCTACCGCCTCTAGCGGCGAAACCCAGCCTGGCAGAAGGCACCGCGGTGAGTGAACCGGTGCGAGGTGAGGAGATTGAAAAAAGGCTAAAACGCGGCTATGACGTACTCGTGCCCGTAAAAGAAGCAAATATTGCGCGTAGCCAAGAGGTGCTAGCTGGGATGGGGTTTTATGTTGAACCAACCGCGGCGATGGTTTGGGCCGCTGCAGAGCCTTTCTTTGATGAATTCGACCAAAATGAAGCTGACTGGGTCTTTATTTTAACTGGAAATGGGCTAAAATCAATAAGGAAATAATTAGATTTGACGAATCGTTTGCTGTTAACTGCTTAACGTCAAACTATTCTGCAAATCAGGAAGAGGATGTGGATGATAAATCCGATTGCAGAACAAGCGCTCTTAAAGGCACTACCTGAAAGTTTTCATAATCTTGGACTTTTGCGCCGGGCGATGTGTCACCGGTCGTACTTGAACGAAAACTCGGATATGAGCGAGGATAACGAACGCTTGGAGTTTTTAGGCGACGCCGTTCTGGGGCTCATCGTGGCCGATTGGCTGGTGAAGCATTTCCCAGAAAAGCCTGAAGGGTTTTTGACCAAAGCGAGGGCTTTGTTGGTGAGGACAGAAAACCTGGCGAAATATGCCCGTAAAATTGCCATTGGTCCTGCGCTTTTGCTTTCAAAAGGTGAAGAACTGACCGGTGCGCGTGAGCGCGATGCCGTATTATGTGATGCTTTTGAGGCTTTGGTTGCGGCGATTTACCTTGACCAGGGCTTTGGCGTCGTGAAGGGTTTTGTGGAGCCCTTTTTGATTATCGAGGAAGACACCATTATTGACCGTTTTGATCTTGAGCCCAAAAGCCGGCTTCAGGAATGGGCGCAAGGCATCGGTCATAAGTCGCCGGTCTATGTTTTGTTGGCTGAAACCGGCCCAGACCATGATCGCGTTTTTTCTGTTCAAGCCGTTGTAGACGATAAACCACTAGGCATTGGCAAAGGGAAAACAAAACAAGCTGCCGAGAAAAAGGCAGCCCAGAATAGCTTGAAAAAGTTAGGAATTCATTCATGATTAAACTATCTTCACTTAAAATGCAAGGCTATAAGACCTTCGCAAGGGAAACTGAAATGGGCTTTCCGGCGAGTATTACCGCCATAGTTGGCCCTAATGGCTCTGGTAAGTCAAATGTCGCGGATGCTATTCGCTGGGTGCTTGGCGAGCAAAGTTTTTCATTGTTGCGTGCCAAACGCACCGAAGACATGATTTATTCCGGGTCAGAAAGCCGTTCACGGGCTGGGATGGCAGAGGTTTCTATTCACTTTGATAATCAAGATGGCTGGTTGCCGATTGATTACTCCGAAGTGGTGCTCACAAGGCGTGCTTATCGCGATGGCCAAAATGATTACATGATCAATAATCAACGGGTGCGTTTGAAGGATTTTGGCGAGCTTTTATCCAAGACCGGTTTAAGTGATCGCACTTATACCATTATTGGTCAGGGTTTGGTGGATGTCGCACTTTCCATTCGCCCCGATGAACGCCGTAAGCTGTTTGAGGAAGCGGCAGGCATTGGTCTGTATCGTTCACGGAAAGAGGAAGCTTTGCGGCGTTTGGAAACGACCAATCGTAACCTGGATCGTGCCACGGATATTAGTGACGAAATCCGACCCCGTTTACGAAACCTGGAAAAGCAAGCCGCACGAGTGAGTGAGTATAAACTGGTGAAAGAGAGTTTGCGCGCCAATCTTTTGGAGTGGTATGGTTTTCACTGGTCTAAAGTAAAGCAAGAAGTTGATCGCTTGAGCTTAGAACTTAGCAATGCGAACCATACCCGCGAGATAAGCCAAAAGCAAATTGCCGATGAAAAGCAAACGTTGTCTGAAGTCAAACGCAACATCGACGCAACCCGCTTGGAGATTCGTGACTTGCAGGACCAGGTCAGGTTTTTTCTGGATGCGCAACAAAAGCACAATCAAGACCTGGCTATCTTGGAAGACCGTAAACAGAGTGCTTTGGCTGCCATTGCTCAATTCGATTCAGACCTC
>CAZUZM010000110.1:0-4138 GCA_964624615.1 uncultured Anaerolineaceae bacterium | reverse complement strand
TCAAAAAGCACCACGCGATAGGGTCGCCGACGTACCGCTTCGGTCAATTGCCCACCCTCCTCAAAGCCGACATAGCCGGGAGGGGCACCAAACAACCGCGAGACGCTATGCTGTTCGCGATATTCGCTCATGTCTACGCGCACCAAGGCTTCTTCGTCATCAAACATGAACTCAGCCAACACTTTGGCGAGTTCGGTTTTACCAACGCCGGAAGGACCAATAAAAATGAAGGAACCAATCGGTCGGTCAGGGTTTTTCAAGCCGGAACGTGCGCGTCGGATGGCATCCGAAATGGCAGCAATCGCTTCTTCCTGGCCAATGATACGGTCAGAAAGACGGCTTTCCATATGCAAAAGCTTCTGCGCTTCAGTTTCCATCAATTGTGTCAAGGGAATACCCGTCCATTGATGAATAACATCGGCGATATCGTCTGCATCAACGACATCATCCAGCTTCATTTCGCTTTCCCAACGGACGCGGTTGGCGTTGAAGGACTCTTCAAGGCGCATGCGCTCGGCTTTAATTTTGACAGCGCGTTCATAATCACGTTCCAAACCAGCTTGTTCTTCTTCAGCGGTTAGCCTATCAATCGTTTTCTTCTCTTCACGCAGAGCATCCGGCAAAGAAAACAATGCCACGCGGATTTTGGCTGCCGCTTCGTCCATCAGGTCAATCGCTTTATCAGGTAATTTGCGGTCAGTCAAATAACGTGAACTTAACTTCGCTGCGGCTTCTAAGGCGGCATCCGAAAGGGTCACATTGTGGTGGGCTTCATAACGGTCACGCAGACTGCGCAGCATGCTCACAGTGTCTTCAATAGTCGGTTCTTCTACATAGATCGGTGCAAAGCGACGTTCTAAAGCCGCATCTTTCTCGATGTATTTATGGTATTCGTCCAAAGTGGTCGCACCAACACACTGCAAATCGCCACGGGCTAACGCCGGCTTGAGCATGTTTGAAGCATCCATAGCGCCTTGAGCAGCACCCGCGCCAACGACGGTGTGAAGCTCGTCGATGAACAAAATGATTTCGCCATCAGAATTTTGTATTTCCTCAAGTGCGTTTTTCAGTCGTTCTTCAAACTCGCCTCTAAAGCGTGTACCAGCCACCATCGCGCCTAGGTCCAATGCAACGACACGTTTGCCGCTTAATATTTCAGGCACGTCATCGTTGGCAATCTTTTGCGCCAAACCTTCGGCGATGGCGGTTTTTCCAACACCCGCTTCACCAATTAAAACAGGGTTGTTTTTGGTACGGCGACATAAAATTTGCATCAAGCGCATAATTTCGGAGTCTCGCCCATATATCGGATCCAATTTGCCTTCTTTTGCAACCTGGGTCAAATCACGTGAATACTTTTCAAGCGTCTTATAACGGCTTGAACCACCTTTCACGCCCTTCTTGCCACCACGCATTTCAGTAATAGCTTCATGCACATTTTGGCGGTTTATCCCAAATTCCTCCAACAACCGTGCTAACTGAGTGTTCTTTTCTGCCAAAATGGCTAAAAGCAGATGCTCTGTAGAAATATAATCATCACCCATACGCGTGGCTTCAGTTTTGGCAACATCCACGACCATTTTGACCCGGGGCGTCAAAAATATTTGTCCGCCCGGTCCACCAAAAATATTGGCTTTGGGCGTAGTGCGCAAAATCTCATCCAAACGGTCTACCAAAGCCGGGATATCTACTTTGAGTGATTCAAATATTTGGCTCACAGTACCATCGGTTTGCTCAATGAGCGCCAGCAAGATATGCTCAGAGTCAACTTGATTATGCCCATAACGTTGAATAATCTCTGCGGCGCGTGCAGCAGCATCCTGGGCTCTTTCTGAAAATCTATCAAAACGCATCATAATTTCGTTTTCCTCACTTTTTTAGTGTTGAAACCCTTCAATAAATGTGGTTCCAATGGTATTAGTTTACCTAAAGTCTGTTAGATTTCTCTTAAGATTAGTTAAAAAAGATCCAATTATAAAAGCAACATTGCATCACCGAACGAGAAAAACCGGTAGTCCTCTACAATAGCTGTTTCGTAAATATTTAAGATGTTTTCTCTGCCAGCAAAAGCACTGACCAACATCAATAAGGTCGATTTTGGAAGATGGAAATTAGTAATCATCGCATCCACTACCTTAAAGCGATAACCCGGCAATATATATAAGGACGTATCTCCTTCAAACGGGAGATATTGCGCAATCTCCTCATTACAGGAGATTGATTCCAATGCTCTAACGGCTGTCGTCCCCACTGCGATCACCCGACCACCAGACTTCTTGGTTTCAATGATTTTGTCGACCGTTTCTTGGGGCACCGTGCACCATTCTGTATGAATATGATGTTCTTTAGCAATTTCCTCAGTCACAGGTGCAAAGGTATCCAAACCCACTTGCAAATCCACGGTTGCCATGCCAACACCTTTTTGTGCCAATGTTTCTAACAGAGCTGGGGTAAAGTGTAAGCCAGCCGTTGGTGCCGCAGCCGATCCAGGCGTTTTGTTAAATACCGTTTGATATCGTTCTGGGTCACCAGTATAGCCATGGATGTAAGGCGGTAAAGGCACATGACCCGCTTGATTAAAAAAAGATTCAATCGGTTCATCAAAACGTATCAGCCGTTTAGCACCTTCCAGGACCTCAATAAGCTCGGCTTGGGGACCATCAATCACCTGGAGTCGACGACCCGGCTTCATGCCAGACCCGCCAATCAGACAGGACCACTCAAGGTCACTGTGCTTTCTCAAAAGCAGGATTTCCAGGCGCCCCATACCGGGCAGTTTATGAGCATACATACGCGCTGGAATGACGCGCGTTTGGTTCACCACCAACAAATCACCAGGATGGATATAGTTCACAATATCATAAAAATGCTTGTGTTCAATTTCATCTCCAGCACGATGGTAAACCAATAAAAGTGCATGATCACGCGGCTCCATCGGTGTCTGGGCGATACGTTCCTGAGGTAAGTTGTAATCAAAGTCGGAAGTTTTTAGCATATTAAGAGCGTGTATGTGAAATTATTCGCCGCCAAATAAACCCATTTGGCTTTTAGGCGCAACATAAGGTTTGCCAAAATGTTCATAAGCCAGTTGGGTGGCGACGCGACCTTGGGCAGTGCGGTCAATAAAACCAAGTTGGAGCAAATAGGGTTCAACAACATCCATAATCGTGTCAGCTTCCTCGCTGACCGAGGCGGCGATAGTGTTCAAACCAACCGGACCGCCGTTATATTTTTCAATGATAGCCAGCAAGATGCGCCGGTCCATTTCATCAAGCCCCATATGATCGATATTCATCAGGTTTAATCCTGCTTCAGATACCGATCGCGTGATACGACCGTCAGCTTTCACCTCGGCATAATCCCGAACCCGTCTGAGCATGCGTAAAGCGATGCGGGGCGTTCCTCGCGCGCGGCGTGCAATTTCGACAATGCCGTCCTCTTCCGCTGGCACCTGCAAAAGTCTGGCACCCCGCCGGATAATATCACCCAAAGCCTTTTCGTCGTAATAATCCAAACGATAAATCGCACCAAAACGTGCACGCAACGGCGCAGTGAGTAAAGCCAACCGTGTAGTTGCCCCCACAACCGTGAAACGCGGTAGCTTCAAGCGCACTGATTTGGCAGCCGGACCTTTGCCAATCACAATATCCAATGCGTAATCTTCCATGGCAGGATAAAGAATTTCTTCCACCTGACGACCCAAACGGTGAACTTCATCAATAAACAGGATGTCTCCAGCCCGCAAATTGGTTAATATGGCAGCCAAATCACCCGCCCGCTCAATAGCAGGACCGGACGTAATCTTGATATTCACGCCCATTTCTGCAGCCAGGATATGTGAAAGTGTCGTTTTGCCCAAGCCAGGGGGTCCGTAAAAGAGCACATGATCCAAGGCTTCCTGACGTTGCTTGGCTGCCTGGATTTGGATACGCAGGTTAAGCTTTACAGCGTCTTGGCCAATCAGGTCTTCAAGACTTGTGGGACGTAAGGCACTGTCGATGGGGTCATCGGCGTTTGCCTTGCCACTAAGAATGCTATCATC
Organism: uncultured Anaerolineaceae bacterium; assembly: GCA_964624615.1. Classification (GTDB taxonomy): domain Bacteria; phylum Chloroflexota; class Anaerolineae; order Anaerolineales; family Anaerolineaceae; genus Mesolinea. The sequence continues at coordinate 96 of CAZUZM010000110.1, read as the reverse complement.
TGTCTTTTTACTCATCCTTGAAATTATACCCGAAACTATGTGCCAAACCCATCAGGATAGGTATAATAGAACCATCAGCAAAATGGGAGAACCTAT
>CAZUZM010000109.1:1609-4157 GCA_964624615.1 uncultured Anaerolineaceae bacterium | reverse complement strand
GTCATTATCTCCAAAGAAGACTAAGCACACAAAACACAAACCCAAAAGCTGGCTCGATAACGAGCCAGCTTTTTTTATAGCATCGCCTTAGTAGACCAGAGCCATTAACGCTAAACGAGTATTGAACGCAAGCAATCGGCCCGAAAAGCATTGACCATTTCATAGAAGTTAAGTTAGAATTCTTTCGGTAGTCCTTCCGCTTCATACTCGGAAAAGGGATTGCTTTGAGGGGTTTTTCATATACGCAAGCTTTTTCAGCAATACGAATCCACCTCAAACAAGGGCATTGGGATAATAAGCTTCCTATTCAATTTTTCATCATCCCCTACCCACCAAAATTGATAAACTGTTTGTAGGCAAGGAGACTTATGCCCAAGAAAGCCATACGTTTCATCAAGCTCATTGTTATCATTGCGTTGATTTTTGGTGTTTTTATCAGTTCGAACGCTGCAATCGCCAACTCCCTTTTGCCAGAAAACCAAGTGCTCATTGTGTTTTTTAAAGACACGGAGCATTTAAAGTTCCTGACTGATCATTATGACGTGGTTGAAGTGCATCATGATTCCAAAACCGTCAAAATCTTTAGTGATTCCCTCACACGCGAGGCATTAACCCAGCATAACTACAAATGGGTTATGGACTATAACTACACGAGAGAAATCAACCGCGAAGTCAAAGCCTTGCCAGGCCAAACCCAAGCCATTCCTGGTTATCCTTGTTATCGGACTGTTGGCGAAATCTATGCCCGTGCGGCTGAGCTCGCTACCCAATATCCCAATCTGGTTGAAAAGATTGATATCGGCGACACCTGGCGAAAACAAAACAACCCCAGCCAAGGCTACGATATTGAAGTTTTGTTAATTACCAATAAAAACAATGCTTCCACACCGAAGTCTGACGCCTTGTTTATCAGCAATATTCACGCCCGTGAATGGGCGCCGCCTGAAGTCAACCTGCGCCTGGCTGAACACCTTTTGTCCAGTTACGGTACTGACCCCGAAGTGACCTGGATGCTGGATTACACCCGCATTCACTTATTGCTCGTCTCGAACCCGGACGGACGTGCCAAAGATGAACAAAACCTAAACTATTCACAGCGCAAGAACCAAAACGCCAACCACTGTCCCAACCAAAACGGCAGCTACCGACAAACTGGCGTAGACCTCAACCGCAACTTCCCCTATGTTTGGTCAGGGTCCTCAGATCAGTGCAGCCTGACTTATCCAGGCTCCAGAGCCGGCTCTGAACCCGAAACTGTGGCTATCACCACATACATTCGCAATATTTTTACGGACCAGCGCGGACCGGGTACAAATGATCCTGCACCAGAAACTGCCACCGGCATGTTCCTCGACCTGCATAGCTACTCTGAGTTTGTTCTCTTCCCGTGGGGCTACACCTATGACAATGCACCCAACCATGACCAATTAAGAGCCATGGCTTACAAATTCGCTTATTACAACAACTACGAGCCCAAGAAATCCACAGCGCTTTATCCCACCGACGGCTCGACTGATGATTTTACCTATGGTGAACTGGGCGTCCCCGCATTTTGTTTTGAAATGGGCACGAGCTTCCATCAAAGTTGTTCGTACTTTGACGGCACGATCTGGCCCAAGAACAAACCTGCCCTTTTGCGCGGCATCAAGCTGGCGCGACGGCCCTATATGGATGTCTTTGGGCCTGAAAGCAAATTCCTAACCCAGCCCACCAGTCCGGTAAACCCGAATTTACCCATGGCGCTCACCGTTCAGATTGACGATACGCTGTATAGCACTTACCAGGGTGGCGTTACATCACAAAATATTAAAGCGGTTCGCTATAGTTTTGATAAGCCCAGCTGGATTGCGGGATCAAATCCTCAAACAATTGAAGGCACCTACGCTTCAGCAAAAGTGGACGTAGCCCTTTCTTTGGATATCAGCGGATTGACACCGGGACAACATACCCTTTTTGTTGAAGGTCAGGATGTTTCGGGAAAATGGGGCATCCCCAGTGCGATCTTCTTCACGGTTGCTGCAGAGGGTCCAACCCCGACACATACGCCGACATTGGCGCCAACCCATACGCCGACACTGACACCTACCAACACGGCTACCCCGACGAACACGCCGACCTTGACACCTACGAATACAGCTGTTCCGACGAACACGCCAACCTTGACACCTACAAATACGGCTACACCGACGAACACGCCAACCTTGACGCCTACCAACACGGCGACACCTACTAACACGCCAACCTTGACGCCTACCAACACGCCGACCTTGACACCAACCAACACGGCTACCCCGACGAACACGCCGACCTTGACACCTACGAATACAGCTGTTCCGACGAACACGCCAACCTTGACACCAACCAACACGGCTACTCCGACGAACACGCCGACCTTGACACCTACCAACACGGCTACTCCGACGAACACGCCAACCTTGACACCAACCAACACGGCTGTTCCGACGAACACGCCAACACTGACACCTACGAATACGGCGACGCCTACAAACACGCCAACCTTGACACCTACGAATACGGCGACGCCTAC
>CAZUZM010000109.1:0-1509 GCA_964624615.1 uncultured Anaerolineaceae bacterium | reverse complement strand
ACGCCAACAATCAGCCCAACGGTTTACCCAACCGAAACGCCAGAACCGACACTGTGGAGGTTGAACTTCCCCATGATTATCGTTAAGGCAAGCGTTTCCACTTATAATCCGAGCCCGAACAATTGGCGCGCCAGCGAACCTGCCTTTCTTACGAGTTTCCAGCACAAAAACCTATCCCAAAGATTTTTGTGCCTAAAAGCCCACTAATCCTTTTTTAAACACATCAACAATCGATCTCCTTCTAAGAGGTCGATTGTTTTGTTTAATTAGATTGATAGGATTCTCAGCCTTCTGTAGGGCATAAAACCGGATTTTTAGGAAATAATGGTATACTTAACAAAGTTAAAAAGTCATCACGTCGGAGGAAATGAATGAAAGCTATTGTCCAACAAAATCAACTTACTCATGGGGTTAGTGTTGTCGCACGTGCGGTCAGTCCGCGCTCCACACTACCCGTGCTTTCGAATATTTTGATTAAAACCGACGGGGGACGCTTGCGTCTTTCAGCCACCAACCTCGAGCTCGGCATCAGCGCTTGGCTCGACGCTACCGTGGAACAAGAGGGCGCACTTACCGTTCCCGCACGCACTTTTGCTGACCTGGTGAGCAATCTGCCTAACCAAGAAGTCACCCTCAGCGTGGACACCCGCACCCAAACCTTAAACGTCAAATGCGGCACCCTCAATACGGACATCAAAGGCATTAGTGCCGAAGAATTTCCGCCCATGCCAGCCCCAGATCTGGACGCTGCCATTCCACTCAATGTTGCAAACTTCAAAGAAATGATTGGCCAAGTTGTTTTCGCTGCCTCCACCGAAGACTCCCGCCCCAATCTGACCGGTGTGCACATGAGTTTTGAAGACGAAATTCTCGAAATGGCTGCCACCGATGGCTATCGCATTTCCATTTCCCGTGCCACCATGGCCGATATGGGCAAACAAAAACTTGAAGCGCTTGTTCCCGCCCGCGCGCTGTCTGAACTATCACGCGTAGCGGTCAACGGCGAAGAAACCCTCAAGATGACCTTTCCTCCCGGACGTGGCCAGGTCATTTTCCACCTCAAAGATGTTGAGCTGGTTTCACAATTGATCGAAGGCAACTTCCCCAACTACAATGCCATCATTCCGCCCTCATTCAAGACTTGCACCGTGCTTTCGACTGCTGACTTGCTCAAAGCCTGTAAACAAACTGAAATTATCGCCCGCGAAGGCAACTACATTGCCCGGCTTGACATCAAACCCCAAGCCGAAGATGGCACTCCCGCCATGGTGGAAATCTCTGCCAGCTCGGAGCAAACCGGTTCATCTGAGGTCATCGTAGACGCCTCTGTGGAAGGCGTGCCCCTTATGATTAGCTTCAACATTCGCTATTTGCGCGAAGCTCTCGAAGCCATCAAAACCTCGACGGTAACCCTCGAAACCAATGCGGCGAACACCCCTGGACTTTTGCGCCCAGTGAATGATGAAAGCTTCCAGCACATCATCATGCCCATGAACGTCCAGCGCTAAA
>CAZUZM010000108.1:0-4307 GCA_964624615.1 uncultured Anaerolineaceae bacterium | reverse complement strand
CAGCGGTCATGCACGATTTTACAGGTACGCCATCCGCAATCACCAGACATTGCGCGCATTGACCATTTGCGCAGAAAATACCCTGAGCGCTATGGTCCTTGGGATGGTGACTAAAGATGCTAATGCCATTTGCCATCAGCGCCGAAGAAATCATTTCTCCAGGGCGTGCGTAAAGCGTTTCATCAATCCAAAAAAATGGAACTGTAGCTTCTTCGGTTGTTTCAATAATAGGGTGGGACTTAATTCGAAACGTGTTCATAAAATCCTCAAAATTCAATTTTCAAGAAATAATGATACCACCGCGACGGCTTTAATCGAATATTTCCTGGTATTTTTGGTCCAATTCATCGTCACTCAAGTGTGAATAACGCTGTGTTACAGCAATGTTGGTGTGGCGGGCTAACTCCTGGGCAAGTTTTAAATTACCAGAACTGACCAAGATAGTGGTCACAAAATAGTGCCTGAAGCTGTGAGGCGTGATCGTACCAATCGCCTCAGGACCAATGGCCTGAAGCACGGCCTGATTGACAATCTCACGTCCGGTCGTGGTTGAAATGGGCTTGACTTTGCTGCCGGCGCCTCGATCATGGCGTGCAAAAAGAGGTAAAGAAGTTAGAGGACGTCCGCTGTTACCATCCAGAGTAGCCCGTTCCGCCAGATAATCCTTACAAGCTTGGAGGCTGCGTTTAGAAAAGCGTGTTACGGCTTCTTTATTGCCTTTGCCAATGATAATCGCACGGCTTTCCAGCCAATCAACATCGCCACGCCGCATCTTACAAGCTTCATGAACCCGCAATCCAGTATCTGCCAGCGTGATCAAGAAAGCCCGGTCCCGGTATGCAATCAAACGCGCTATTTGGTCTTTCGCTGCCGTTTTATGCATGCTTTGCGCGTAGTTTAGTATTGTTTCGATATCGTTTTTGGGAAATTGCGGTATGCGGATGCCTGGACGGCGGGCACGTTGCTTGATGAGTAATCGTACACGCGGCAAATTGACTGGCACGAGGTTTTCACCTGCAATGTATTCGTAAAGACCGACCGTAGCAGTTAGATAAACCTGTTCAGTAGCGGGTGAATAGTCCTTGAGTGCATTTGCCATCCAGACCACGGCGTCTTCTTTGAGCACAGCAAGCTCCGCCTTGGTCATATCAATCTCGTGAAAGCCAAGTACCTCAGCAAACATGGTCATTGCGTTGCGATATGTGCGCGCGGTGTTTTCACTGCGCGAAAGGGTTACGGCATCCAGATAGGCCTCGATGGTGGATTGAATGGTCAGAGGATTACTGCTCATGGCTTAATTATATGCGATAAAGTTCAACGGTAAGAAATCTCTTCGCTTTTTTATCTGCGCTGGTCTTACTTGCTTCAGTTACGACCGATGGTGCAAAATTTTTTCATCATCATTCAATGAGATTGCCCAAAGAAAGAAATCAGCGCACACGAAATTTCATCGTGTAATTGTCAAATGTTTGCAAGGGAGCTTTTATGAGATATGAGAGAGGGTCCTCATCCCTTGCTTATGCTTTTGATAATGATACTTATCATAACCATAAGTTATTCTTACAAAGCGGATCATCCCACCTGCTCTATTCGTTATAGCAACTTATCTAAAATTGGATGTTTCTTGCTTCTGCAATGCCAACCATGCCCCGACCCAAGGCTCACCAATGCGGTTCTTGGGCGAAATCTGCACTTTATGAAGCTTTTGACCAACCACAATCAATTCTGAGGCAATCAAAGGCCAATCCTGAGCAAAAAGAGCCGCTTTCAAGCGTTCTGCGCTAGCCAGGGTCCACTCCCATTCCATGCGAAAGGCATCTGCCTTGACCCAGTAATCGCGTTTTTCCCACGCGGTCGCGCTTTGATCCACCGATTCACCCAACTTATACAAAGCCAACACCACAAAAGCGACCTTATCGAGGCTTGCCTCGCCAGGCGCACCCTGCTCCATCAACAAACGGATAGCCAAAACAATGCTGCGCGACAATCGGTTGCGCAAAGTTGTTCCAGATTCTTGATTTTTTATCGCCATCATTCACCTTTATAAGTACCAAATAATTCAGCCGCTATTATACCCAAATTGCGCTCCTGGTCACGCCCACGTTTCGACGCGCTCCTAAAAAACGCCCAGGCAAAAGGGATGAAAAACGTCCTTTTTGCTTGACATTAGAACGAATGTTCTATATACTTAGAACATGGAAACGCAAAGTCTCGCGCCCTTCAGCGTCCCGCTGGAGACCAAAATGTTTGTCCTCATCGGGCAACACGCTTTAGCCGACAAAATGCTGGCGCTTACCGCCGCACTGTGCCTGCGCCAGAGCGTCACCGTTTTGGATTGTGGCAATCGCTCGAACATGTACGCCGTAGCGCGCCACATCCGCCCTTTTAGTGACGATCCAGTTGCCGCCATGAACAACATCCGCCTCTCACGCGCCTTCACCGGTTACCAAAGCCTGGCAATGTTTGAAGCGGTTGCCGCAAATCCACCCCATGGTACCGTGCTCGTTTTGGATCTTCTGCCAACCTTTCTCGACGAGGACCTCGAGCTCAAAGACGCGCAACGTCTCTTTATGCGCAGCCTGGAATGTTTGAGCGCGCTCAGCAAACGCGTTCCGGTTGTCATTAGCGCCAAACCTATACCGCCCATCGCTCATGAACGCGAGGTCTTGTTGGATGCTCTGCGCGAACGCGCCGATTTCTGCTGGGAAGAACCTCTGCCTTTACCCGCTACGCATGATTTACAGGGCAGTCTGTTTGCCTAAAAGGACGCCAAAAACCTAAAGAGACCATCATGGGACGCACGATTGCATCTATCACCCAAACCTGGCAACAGGAAGAAGCCGCGCTAAACCGCTTCAAGCGTGCCTTGCGCAAAGACGACCAAGTGCTTTTGGACGAGCTTTTGGTGCTCTCGCGCCTGCATCTGGCAGAGGCGTCTTATGCTTCAAACCTCTATCCTCTGGACATGTACCTCATCGCCATTCTGTTGGAGGTCTACAAACAGCTCAAGGCTATGCAAAAAGCCCTCAACGGTGGCGTTGACCCCAAAGAAGAGCTGGACGCCAGTAATGAAGAGCGTTTTATCGCCCTCCTGGACGCCACTTTTACCGCCGTGCAAACCAGTACGCAAAGCATTGACCCAAACCTAAACTTCAGGCATGTGTTAAACCAAAGCAGTGCGACAAAAGGCGATGGCGCGGAAGAAAACGACGCCATGCAAGCGCCAAAGGTGATCAAACAATATGCCATTGCCGAGCTGAGCCAAGAGCCTGCGGTCTGCTATGACGACTTTGAGGACGCGCCATGAGTCAGGATACGGCTGATAAAAAGCTACGGCTCTTTCGTGGCTGGCTTTTGGACCTTTACCTCGACAAGCAGGATGGCCTCATTTTATGGTTCATTTCTGAGCAGGATGACAGCCGGGTTTGTTTCAAACAGGCTTTTCCAGTTAGCTTTTACGCCGCCGGCGAGAACCAGCGCCTGCGTGCGCTCTGGAAACGCCTCGCCAAACAAGAAGGCGTCATCAACCTCAGTCGTACACAAAAGCAAGATGTCTTCCTTGACGAATTTGTGGATGTTTTGTGCATAGAAGTGGATAGTCCCGCCCATCAAACCCAAATCTTTCGCAATTTAGAGGAAGACTTTACCGACCTCACCTGGTACGATGCCGATGTCACCATTGGCACACGCTATCTGGCACGCCATGGTGCTTTTCCAATGGCATTGTGTGAGCTTCAGGTGGACGAAAACAATCAAATTCAAACTATCCAAACGCTCAACAGCCGCTGGGACGTTTTGCCCGGTTTGCCGCCCTTGCGCGTCATGGAGGTCTTCCCTAATTGCGACCCGGCACGCAGCAAAGTCACCAGTCTTCTGGTCCACTCTGACCGTTTTCAAGCGCAAATTCCGCTCGACACGCGCGGCGGCTTCCTCAGCATCCTGCATAAAACACTTCAGGACTATAACCCCGATATTCTCGTCACCGACTGGGGTGACAGTTGGCTTATTCCATTTTTGATCTCTGAATCTGAGAAACGAGGCATTCGTCTCGACCTCAACCGCGACACCAGCCGTCCAGTGCGCTGGCAAAAAGAGACCACATACTTCTCCTATGGCCACATCATTTTTCGTCCCGAGGAAGCGCATCTGTTTGGGCGTTGCCATGTGGACCGTAAATCCGCAATGATGTGGTCCGATTACAGCCTGGCCGGCACACTGGAGATGGCAAGGGTTACCACCCTGCCCATCGAAAAAGCCGCACGCGTTTCCCCCGGCCAGGGTATTTCTGCCATGCAAGTCATCACCGC
>CAZUZM010000107.1:0-4321 GCA_964624615.1 uncultured Anaerolineaceae bacterium | reverse complement strand
CTAAAAAGTGCTATGCTTTGTGATTTCCAGACATAAATATGGCATAATTAAACCAGAAAAAGCATCATGGAGGATGACTTATGAAACATTTGCATGTTATTTCGCATACGCACTGGGATAGGGAATGGTACCGAACATTTCAACAATTCCGGTTACAGTTGGTGCATCTTATTGACAACCTCTTAGTCATTCTCGACAATGACCCGCACTATTTGCATTATATGCTGGATGGACAGACGGTTGTGCTTGAAGACTATCTCCGTGTTCGCATGGAAAATTTTGCGAAACTTCAACATTATATTCAGCAAAACCGCATTCTGATTGGCCCTTGGTATATTCTTCCCGATGAATTTCTAGTTTCACCCGAGTCGACCGTGCGCAATTTGCTGATTGGAAAGCAGGTTTGTGACTTGTTTGGGCAACGCATGATGATTGGTTATCTACCGGATCCCTTTGGCCATATTGGGCAAATGCCTCAAATTCTGAATGGCTTTAATATTGATACTGCGGCTTTGTGGCGTGGTGTGGTGCCTGAAATGCCAACCGCTTTCACTTGGCAGGCACCGGATGGTTCCCAGGTGTTGTTGGCTCATCTGTACTTTGGCTATGGCAATATTGCTCACTGGCCCTCAGGCACAAAAGAGGCTTCTTTGCAATCGCTGGAAACCGCGGTTAAAGCTTTGGAGCCCCATAGCAACACGTCGCAATACCTGATGATGCAGGGCACGGATCACCTCGAACCGCATCCTGAAACATCCAAAAATGTCGCTTTCTACAATGAGATGAACGCAGATGGTAATCTTGCCTTTCATTCCACTTTACCCGCCTTTTTTGCCGCGCTTAGCCAGGAAATAGCTGAAAAGCAATTGGCTTTGCCAGTTCATGTCGGTGAGTTGCGCGACCCACAAAAAGCGCATATGTTACCCGGTGTGCTGAGTACACGCATGTGGATAAAACAACGCAATTGGAAAGCGCAGAATGATCTTGAACGCTGGGCGGAACCCTTTAGCGTTTGGGCTGAGGTTCTGGACCGTGGTGAAGAAGCCTTTTCGGCGGTCAACAGCTATCAAGCGACCAAACGTATCGCCGATCCCGGCACAATTATTCGTGAGGCTTGGAAAACCTTGCTGAAAAATCAGACCCACGACTCGATTTGTGGTTGTTCGATTGATGAAACCCATCGCGATATGATGCCACGTTTTGACAAAATCGACCAAATCACCCATGAAATTCAAACACAATCCCTGCAGGCTATTAGCACAAAAATTAACACGCAACCTGCATTTGAAGGTGACCATTTATTAGCGATTACCGTCTTCAACGCCGCACCAGTTGCCGTCAATGATACAGTTGTTGCCAGCCTTACTTTCCCGGATGATGGTTGTGATTATCAGCTCATTGACGAGCAGGGTAATGCTGTTGAATGCGATATTGACTATGACGATTTCCCAACTCTGGATGCTAATCAATACACCATTGCGCAATTGGCGAATATGATCGACCAAACCCGCACAAGAGGTCTTGAGGGCAAAGCTTTGCTCGATTTGGACCTCGCGTTTGATGAAACCGACCAATCCTGGCAACTCGACGCTGTTTTTTCTGATACTTTTGAGCCGAACCCAACATTGCTGGGTGCCAAGCTGGAAGAGATTGTCGGACGCCTCTCTAAGCTTGATCCGGAAACTTTTGTGAATGTGAAAATCGACTCTGGTATTGGCGCGCGGTTGATTTTCCGTGCTAAGGATGTACCCGCATTTGGCTACAAAACCTATTGGCTAGAGATGTGTGAGCCAAAGCTTGAGGAAGAAGACGAAGACCTCGACCTATTAGTTGAGACAGATGTCATTGAGATTGAGAATGAGTGGCTGAAGGTCACGGTCGATGGCGAGGAACATTGCTTTAGCGTTTTGGATAAGCGCACCGGTAAAGTCTACCACCGCCAAGGCGTTTTAGCTTCGGTCGGTGATCGTGGTGATGAATATATCTTTACACCTACTGAAGACCGGGAACACTATACCGCGGTTTATGAAGATATCTATCTTTTGCCCCAAGCTGGTGGGCAAGCGATTGCCATTCGTTTCAGCCTGGACCTACCCGTTGGCTTGGATTGTGAAAGCATGGATCGGGCAGCGGAGTTGGTCAGCAACCATGGGTTTATGGTTTTGAACTTGCCAGATGACCAAGCCACAATCGATATGGAAATCGTATTTGAAAATAGGGCAATGGACCATCGATTGGAAATGCGTTTTGACGTTGATTTCCTGCCTAAGCAATTACTCTATGACGGTCACTTTGAAGTGGTGGAGCGGGGTATGGACTTGCCAGCCTTTGACTCGAGCTGGAGTGAACACCCAAGGCCTGAAAAACCCCAACAGGCCTTTGTGGATGTGCTGGGCGAAAATCAAGGTTTGATGATTGCCAACCAAGGATTGCCAGAAGCCTCGGTGCAGGCTTATCCTGATGAGCCGAGGGCTTATGTTTCGGTCACTTTACTACGGTCGGTGGGTTGGTTGTCACGTTCGGACCTCTTCAATCGCCGGGGACACGCAGGGCCAGGTTTGGCAACACCCGGTGCCTATGAACTGAACACCACGCTGTCCACGCGTTTACGCCTCATACCTCATGATGGCCACAGTGAAAAAGCTCGCGATTTGGCTTATGGTTTCCAAACCGAACTGGCGCCTGTGGTAAGCAAGATGCACGCTGGGTTGCTTAAGTCGTCTGGAAGCATGATCGTTGCCGACCATCCCGATTTTCATATCACCGCCATCAAGGAAGCGGAAGATCAAGAAGGTTATGTCGTGCGTGGTGTTAACCTGAGCGACGAAACAATCGAAGTAAATTTGCAGAGTTTGCTGCTTGCCAACCGTGCCGCGCGTGTCAAGCTGGATGAAAGCTTTGTTGAAGACTTGGCACTGACCAAGGACGGTGCTGTCAAATTTGAAGCCAAGGCTAAAGAAATTGTAACGGTATATTTTGGACTAAAGGCATAAATGACCGAAGCACCGCAACACGCAGATTTTTATATTGGCAACATTCCCATCTACGGGCGATTGATTTTAGCGCCTATGGACGGGCTTTCGGACGCTACCTTCAGGCAGATTACCCGTAAGTTGGGGTCAGCCTATTCGGTGTCGGAATTTATCAACACACTAGATTTCGCTTACCAAAAAACCTACCAACGCAAGCGGCTTTACTTCTTAGAAGAAGAACGTCCTTTTGTAGCCCAAATTTTGGATAACGACGCAGGCCGCATGGCCGAAAACGCCGCCCGCATCGAAGAGGCATTTAAGCCCGATATGATTGATGTCAACCTGGGTTGCCCAGCACGTACGGTTGCCGGTCGTGGCGCCGGTTCAGCGTTGATGAAAAATCCGTCCTTGGTTAAGCAGATTTTTGAACAGGTTTGTAAGGCAGTAAAGGTTCCCGTGACGGTTAAGATCCGCCTGGGTTGGAATGATGAGTCGGTCAACTATATGGATATTGCTAGCATCGCCGTAGAACGCGGTGCCAAGGCGGTGGCGATGCATGCCCGAACGACCAAAATGGGCTTTATGAAACCGCCAAAATGGGAGCATATCGCTATCCTAAAGAAAGCGATGCCGGTACCCGTGATTGGCAATGGCGGCGTGTGCACGGTGGCGGACGCCAAACGCATGTTTGAGGAAACCGGTTGTGACGCGGTGATGGTTGGGCGGGCCGCAAAGCCAAACCCGTGGATTTTCTCCTGGCGCGATCGCGAGGAAGTGCCAATGGAGGAGGTTTTTTACCTGGCGCGCTATCAGTTGAGGCAAATGCTTGACATCAATCCCGAAACAGCCATCATGCCTTTCCGAAAGTATCTCAAAGCCTATTTAGAGCCCTATAACCTGCCACGCGAGGAGATGAAGACCCTCTTGACGGCTGACAACGCCGAGACACTTTTTGAGCTTATGGACCGGGTCTACCAGCGTTTGAAAGAAGAACCTGGCAACCAACAATAGGGTGGTATGGTATATCTTGTCGCATGGCGGATGGCGTCCGCGCCATCCGAAACGGCGCTAGGACACCGGCGACCACAAGAAAATTGGACTTCCTCGGTGTTCTACCGAAGGGCAAAGGGTACTCAATTTCCCTTAGAACAGTGTCAAAGAAAAAACCCCGCATTGCGGGGTTTTTGGTTTTTTCTTAGACGGTATTTTTTCGGATCTTTACGCCAGCGCGCTTTCGACCACAGCCGCGAAGGCATGGGGGTCGCGTACGGCGAGGTCAGCCAAAACCTTGCGATTGAGGATGATGTCGCTATTGCGTAAGGCCGCGATCAGTTTGCTGTAGGTGGTGC
>CAZUZM010000106.1:0-4430 GCA_964624615.1 uncultured Anaerolineaceae bacterium | reverse complement strand
TCTTGTTTTGAATGAAGGTGAGTGCAAGAATGATCAAGAAAAGCACCATGGACATAGCGGTTGCACGTCCGAATTGCGTGAATTTATAGAAGCGCTCAAAGATGTAAACACTTGCGGTAGTCACCGAGTCTCCAGCTGACGGTAATTTGAGCACGTAAATATGGTTGAAGGCTTTGAAGGTACCAATCAGTGAAATCAAAGTCAGATAGAAAGTGATTGGAGAAAGATACGGAATGGTGATGTTCTTGAATAGTTGCCATTTGGTAGCACCATCAATTTCAGCCGCTTCGTAAACTTCTTTGGGAATGTTGCCCAAGCCACTAAGGAAAATGACCACGTTATAGCCGACAAACGACCAAATACCATAGATCATAATCACGATCAGGGCTAAACTGGGTCCGGCCCAAAAACCTTCCACATTCATGCCAAGCAGTTTGAGGATTGGCGTGCTTTCAAAACGCCATTTGAGGGGTGACATGCCAAATACACCGATGAGGCGGTTCGCAATAGAGTAAGCCTCACGGTTAAAGATGATGCGGAAAATTACCGACGTGGTTACCGCAGGCGTAATGTAGGGTAAGAAGTATAAAAGGCGGAAGCCTTCTTTAAACTTGATTTTTTGGTAAAGCAAATAAGCTATGGCCATACCAATCACAATTTGGGTTGGGACCGTACCAATTGCGTAAAAGAGCGTGTTGACCAAGGACTGCAAGAAGCCTTTGTCTCCGGAGTGCATCATGAGTCCCCAACCTTTTGTGAAGAGGAACAACGCAGGAATCATTAAACCAAGGAAGAAAGCCCAACTGTATTTGTTGACATCCGTCTTCGCTTTTTTGACAATCCCTTGCACAATGAAAGCCAGAATGATTAGTAAAACGCCACCCAAGACCCAATAGAGGTTTTCCCAGGAACCAAATATTTCAAGGTAGTTTCTAAAACCAATATAGGGACCCTTTTTTACGTTCCAATTGAATAAGGACATATAGAATGCATATCCAATTGGGAACAAGCCAAACACAAATATGATGACGGCGGCGGGGATGACGAAGGAATAGGCTGTTACTAAATCAATGACTTTTTGAAAACCCAAACTAAACTTGGTTTTTTGTGGGGGTTTTGCGATAGGTTCTGATATGTTTTCTGGTATTGGAATATCCACTAACACCTCTCTCCTCTAAACTTGCAGATTTTATAACGCATTGCCATCTTATTTTACCTGAAGAATTAAAACTATCCTAAAAAACCTTAGCAAAAATGACGGCCTTTTCGATTCCTCTATCTGTAATTGTACATCAAGATTTCAATTAAAAAGCCAAATTTAGGCTTTTTAATATGAACTTTACCTGCCCATCAAGTTTTGTCGATAACCTGTACTCATTTTAGGTTCAAAAAGACAATAACCGGGTCATGATCACTAAAGGCTTGTAACTCCAATTCTCCGGTGTTGAGGTGCACTATTTGGAAGCTTTCAATCGCTTGGTAGAGCGAATCACTCAAGAAGATATGATCCATCAGCTGACCGTTCCCTTCGTGAATATAACTGTATCGATTCTTCTCGGGAATGGTCATCGCAGCATCTTTAAGTTGGCTTCCCAGCAATGTTTTCATCGATTCGCTCCAGGTAAAGTCGTTCATATCTCCCAAAACGACGATGTTTGCTTCGGGTTCAGCTTGCAAGATGCGTTTCACAAAACCATTAATGGCTTTAGCCTGAGCAATGCGTCGTCTTTCTGAAGGCACCGGTGGCGGCTGAATTTCGCCATATAACCCACCATCTTCCCCTTTTGAGCTAAGATGTGCGCCAATGACAAAGATGGATTCACCGTGGTATTCGAACTGGGCGATCAATGCCTTTCGTGCATTGCGAAAACTGCCGTTTTGTGGCCAAATGCGCCCCGGATTGTGACTCAACACCGCACTGCCTTTATCCGATCGAACTTCTGTTTCTGTTCTCGCACCTGCACCAGGTACACCGTTGAACTTAAGTCCACTATCGTCACGATAAAGAATAAAAATCCTGCCATTACCGCCTTTAATACCACCGTCAGAATTTCTTTCTGGGTCGATGTTAAGGACTTGGTACAAGGGTCCACCTTTGGCTTCAATCGCTTGGGTTATCTTTTTGATGGTTAGATTTGCTGTAACCGTATTGCTGTTGACCGCGCCGTCATCATCAAGCACTTCTTCCAAAACCAGTATATCGGGAGATCCTAAACCTTCGACAACATGTTTGGCAAATTGACTAAAACGGCTGGGGTCATCGGTAGCAGCAAAATTTTCAACATTATAAGTGGCGATACTCAAGTTTGATTGAGAAGGCACCTCTACACTGGCGTTCAATGGCTGCGCAGGTTCAAAAACCAGTCTTTCTGTAGGCAACAATCGATAATTACCGAAATCATAAGCGATGACGCCACGAATGGGTGTTGTAAACTTTGAGCCAATCGTGATATCCGGTATTTGGATAAAGGCATCATCCAAAAGGATGCGTTCTGGGTTGGTATCGTCCTCGCGGAGCACAATGGCGCCATTATCCGAAAGTATGCCGGCATTTTTTCCCCGGTCTGCCAGGACAGTGATTTCTTTATGACGATCGGTGCTTGTCACTGCGATAGCTTCCCGCACTTCAACCAACATACTCTCAAGGCTTTCAAAAAAGTCCATGCCGTCTTCTTCGGGGTCAAAAAGGCCACCATCTTTGCCAACATAACCCTGGACGTCATTTTCAATCACGCGGTTTGGAATCGCCCGTCCGCCATCGCCTAAAAGAATAGGTTCAGGTAAGGGGTTTCCTTTATTGACAACTTTCAATGAAACATCAATGAGTCTGGTTATGGTCAGCGAATTGGACTGGTTGAGCGAAGGGTTGTGTTCTTGCACTTTGGCGGTTTCGACAAAAATGCGGTCACCCTTTTTTATGAAGTTCCCCACGTCGTACACCACCAAAATGGCTTCTGAGCTACGCTCGTCGCTGTCTTCAATCGTATCTTGCAAATAAAACCCCTGCCCGCCTATGGCTGTAACGACTCCTGTCACACATTGGACCGATTTGCCTTCCATAGGTGAACGATGACCAACGCCTTGGATAGTGTGTATCCGCGTTACTTCTCCACTCGCACAAAGTGATAGAACAGGGCTCTCATCTCCTATTGAAATTTGGGGTTGCGCGCAAGAAACCAGGAAGATAATTACTAAAAAGATGGTTAGAAAAGAAATAAGTTTTATATTCGAGTTTTTCATGCTTTGATTTTACATGAATACCCAGTGAATGAGGCGGAACGTGGTATATTAATCAAAGGAATGATCAACCATCGAAGAATAGCTCAAAGCCACGCTTGATAGAAGATGAAAAGCTTATCAAGTCGTTTTTTGTGCTCTGAATAGATCAAAAAACATAAAGTATCTCGCAAAGGAGTATTTGATGAACGAAGATTATATTTTGATTACTGGCGCAAACGGTGAAGTAGGTCACGGACTGATCAAACACCTGGCAAGTGTCGGCCATAAGAAAATTATTGCCTTTAGTCGCAGCCCACTTTCAGAAGAATTGCGACCCATGGTGTCTAATCCATTAGCGATGGATGTGCAAGACCTCGATGGTTTGACAAAACTTTTTGAAGAGTTCAATATCACAACCGTCTATCACCTGGCTTCTATTTTGAGCACCAAGGGTGAACATAATCCAGTGATGGCGCATAGCATCAACGTTAACGGGACGATGAACCTCTTGGACCTCTGCGTGAAGCAAATGGAAAAGACCGGCCGCCCGGTAAAATTCCTTTATCCAAGCTCAATCGCTGTTCATGCCATTCCCAGCTTGGAAGTAAAAGCTGCTGCTGGCAAGGTTAAAGAATATGACTACGTGCAATCAACCACAATGTACGGCATTAACAAGCTTTATTGCGAGAATCTGGGACGCTATTTTAGCAGTCATTACAAACAACTGACTTATGCACCCGACGAGCGTCCTTATGTTGATTTTCGAGCTGTTCGCTTCCCTGGATTGATTAGCGCTGACACTATGCCTACCGGTGGTACCAGTGACTACGGTCCCGAGATGATTCATGCGGCTGCCAGCAACAAGCATTACAACTGCTTTGTGCGCCCCGACTCTACCCTGCCCTTTATGGTCATGCCAGATGCAATCAAGTCACTCGTTCAACTGCATGCCGCTGATCGCGAACGTTTGACCCAAACCGTTTACAACGTGACGAGCTTTAGTCCAACGGCCCAGGAAATTTACGAAGTCACCAAGGCTGCTTTCCCGAATGCCGATATCGACTTTGTCCCTGATGTCAATCGCCAGGGTATTGTGGATAGCTGGCCGGCGGATATCGATGACACCGCCGCACGTAAGGATTGGGGCTGGCAACCGGATTACGAATTTGATCGCGCGATTAACGAGTACCTGATTCCCGCTATTCGCCAAC
>CAZUZM010000105.1:0-4513 GCA_964624615.1 uncultured Anaerolineaceae bacterium | reverse complement strand
TAATAAGTGAATTCGGTCACTTGATTTCCTTTACTGGCTCATTAACGACCATTGAACAATTTTACTTCATTGAGGAAATAAATGTTAAAAAGCTGAGTAAAGTGCGGCGAGGAACATCAAAACCAAGCCTTTTTCAAGGCCAATGCTTTTATTTTGTGGCTCAGATTATATAGGTAGGCTCAAGATTAGGGCGTTAGTGGCGTTATTTGGATTTCCTCCAATAGTTCCTTGACCTTTTCCAGACAACCCTCATAGCTTTCAGAAGGCGTGTACACCTCAAACCACCAGCCTTTGAGCGATGGGAGGTAGAGGATGACTCTCGTATCAGGCCGAGTGGTGTTGGCCTCACGTTTGAAAAATACCTTCTCCGTCCCTGCTTGAATCAGCTCCCAATCTTTCGTTTCAGGGACTGTTCCTTGAATATACCCTTCAAAAGAGCACTCAGGAAACTGGCGAGAGATTAATAGCGGACTGGGATCGCTTTCGCTGATCTCCATCCAGTCTGACGCAGTATAGCCAAAGGAAATACGATTTTTTGAGTCACTTCCGACATTGAAAACGAGTCGTGCGTTTAGGTCTACTGGCAAAGTTGGCTCGTGTTTCAGGTCGGCTTCAAAACTGCGTAAAAGGTCCATTGCCAGAGGATAGCAATCTGCCATTTCATCCGAGCTGGCAACAAGCGCAAATTGCCAATAGTTAAGATATCTGCCGTGTGGCACTGGCGTGCTTTCAATGTCTTCTACACCCGGGTAGGTAAACTGATAACCGATTCGATCCGTTTCTTTGTTCGATTCGGACCACTTCATCTCTTGTCGCAAGCTGCGAAAAGAGCGTCCGTCCAAGGTGAAGTATTCAGCAGGTTCAAAGTCTGCCTCGGTAAAAATGTTGGTGTCAAAAAAGCAAGTGGCGAACGATTTCGAAACTAAGCGGAAGGGTGGTTTTCTGTCGTTCTCATCCAACCCACGGAGGTCCCATAGGCTCTTGTCGTACCTGATTTTGAAGGGCGGGAAGATATTATCCTCACCTGTAAAAACGCCAAATAGAGGTGAAGGCTCGGTGATGGTGGTTAAAGGTGTCTCTTTTGGCAGGGGTACAGTTTTATCTGTTGAAGAATATGAAACCTTATCGGTAAGTGCTGTCGCAGGCAGTGAACGCGACGAACAACCAGCACAAACAGAGGCTAACATAATTATTAGAAAACTTAAATAAGGCGTGATGGGTTGCTTTTTATCCATTACATATCCTCGCAAAAATGATTGTATTAAATGTACCACTGTTAGGTTCTTGCCAGTTGTTAAGACATGTGTCTTTGGGTCATAGCCATGTTACAATAATGCTAGAAAATCACACAGAGGAATTATCATGAGTAAAATCAACTGATGAGATGCTTTGACAAATGGTATCATCCCAAACAAACCTGAAAATTGGTGTGGTCAATGCGATAGGTGCGTTACAATTTGGGGCAACCAAGGATCCACGAAATCTCTCCATATGAGAATGTAATCCATTGTAGTTCACACATGCACCAGATGGAACTCTGCCAATAAGAATGCTTTCACCATTATAGTTCTGCGAATGATCATTAGAAAAAGAGGGATTCTGGATGTGTAAGTATCTGACAGCACCAATAAAGCACTCTTGATTTATTCGACCAAATAAGTTAATTTGCATAAGTGTTCTAATGTCTGTACTACAAGATGGATCCCCACAGAGGTATCGATAAACAGAAAAACTCTTTACATTTGTTGCTCGAAAGTAAAGAGAGCCACTTCCCATCACATCTACAGGATCGTATCCTCCCGGACAAGTCAAATGTGGTGTGGGACAAACTCGGGTGCCTGACAAAGGGCTATATACATTTATTGTTAGAATAGTCATGCTGCTTTCTCCTTTTATTAATTGTTATTATATCTTTAATTTATTTTGGTCTGTTGAGACCGATTGCACGGGGTATGCGTTTCAAGAGTACGTAGTCAAGAAAAAAAGAGTTAGTTCTAATGCAATTAGTTTAATATACAAATAGATACGATTTTCCAAAGACGTGTCCTATCAAACAAGTTTCACACAACTTAGAAAACCGAAACCTCAATCATAAATATATTTTTTTGAGTCATAGGCATGTTACAATTGAACCAGAAAATCACACAGAGGAAAAAATGAGCAACAACACCTTGTTCGATGTCATAGGTCCGATTATGGTTGGTCCGTCCAGCTCCCACACAGCTGGTGCGGCAAAACTGGGTAAACTGGCTCGTCAATTGGTGCATGGCGCGATTGTGGAGGTCAAGTTTATCCTTTACGATTCCTTCGCCCGTACCTATAAAGGGCACGGAACCGGTAAAGCACTTTTGGGCGGCGTGATGGGTTATGACCTGGATAGTGAAGAGCTCAAACATGCTGAAATGATTGCTACCTATCAAGGCTTAGCTTTTAGCTTTGAAGAAGGACAAAAGGATGGCATCCATCCCAATTCCGTGGACATCCATCTGATTGAAGCCAACGGTAAGGAAACGGTTTTGAGCGGTGCATCGATTGGAGGTGGCAATGTTGTCATTACCTCGATCAATGGCATTGAGACCAATCTGCGGACGAACTTGCCTGCGATCGTAACCCACCATCGTGATAGGGTGGGTATTCTGTCGGAAATTACAGAGATTTTAGCCAAACGCAATTTGAATATTGCTGGCATGAATCTTTACCGCGACTCGGTTGGCAAAAATGCTTACATGGTTGTTGAGCTAGATGAAACGTTTGATGAAGCCATTTCTCGGGAGATTTTTGAGAGTATTGATGGCATCATGGATGTCTTTGTTTTGGAAAACAGGTGAGATGATGAACTTCTTTACAGGAAAACAGTTGCTGGGATTGTGTGAAGAACACCAGATGACGATTGCTAATGTCATGTTGGCACGTGAAATGGAAGTGTCAGGCCGGACTGAAGCGGAGGTCGTTAAGGACGTGAAACGTTCCCTGGATGTGATGTTCCGCTCGATTGAACACGGATTGGCGAGTTATGACCATTCCTTGGGTGGCTTGCTTTCTGGACATAGTAAAAAGGTGTATGAGGCTTTGGGTAAAGAGTCTTTTTATCTGCCTGACCGAACGATGAAAGTAGTGGCTTATGCTTTGGCGGTGATGGAAAGTAACGCACGTATGGGCGTGATTGTGGCTGCCCCGACTGCGGGAAGTTCAGGCATTTTGCCGGCGGTTTTGCGGGATGCCCAGGAAACTTTTGGCGCGACTATGCCTCAGCTCGTTGATGCTTTTCTTTGCGCTGGTGCGGTGGGTTTGATTGTGATGCAAAACGCCTCGATTTCTGGTGCCAAGGGGGGCTGTCAGGCGGAAATTGGCACCTCGACGGCTATGTCTGCGGCAGCGTTGGTGCAACTCAAAGGCGGTAGCCCAAAACAATGTTTGGACGCTGCCAGTTTTGCTTTCAAGAACATTTTGGGCTTGGCGTGTGACCCGATTGCCGGATTGGTTGAGGTGCCTTGCGCCAAACGCAATGGTTTAGGCGTGTTAAACGCTATGTATTGCGCTGATTTAGCGTTGTTGGAGATTGGCTCATTGGTGCCTTTTGATGAGGTCGTTGATGCGATGTATCATGTTGGTTTGAGTATGCCAGCCAGCTTGCGTGAAACTGCGATGGGTGGTTTGGCGGCAACGCCTACCGCTAAACGCATCGAGCATGACCTTTTTGCGAACACTGAGTTAGCGAAGAAGAAGTAAGTTTTACGCTAAAGTTTGGTCGATGACCAAGCTGGAAACGTAAACAGTTAAACAAAAAAGACCTGGTGACATTCAACCAGGTCTTTGGACTTAAAACGGTATGTTTAGGGCAAGATCCAGGTGCCGGTTTTGCCTTCGAGGGCGTTTTTGATGTTCTCAGGGTTGGTAATCAGCGCTTTTTTGCCGCCCTCGTCCATGTATTTGAGGATGGCTTCGATCTTGGGCAGCATGGAACCTTTGGCGAAATGGCCTTCTTGGATATATTGTCGGGCTTCTGCCACAGTCATTTCATCCAGCCATTTTTCTTCGGGGGTGTTGAAGTGGATGGCAACTTTTTCTACTGCGGTCGAAATGAGGAACAAATCCGCTTCAACCGAGCCGGCCAAAATCGCCGCGCCAAAATCTTTATCGATGACGGCTTCAACGCCGGTGATATCGCCATTTTCAAGCTCAATCACGGGAATGCCACCGCCACCCACAGCAACCACCACAAAACCTTGTTTAATGAGATTTTGGATGGAGTCAGCTTCAATAATGGTCTGCGGAATGGGTGAGGGCACGACGCGTCGCCAACCACGACCAGCGTCTTCGACCACGGTCCAGCCTTCTTGCTCGGCTTTTTCTTTTGCCATGGCGGCTTCCATGAAGGAGCCGATAGGCTTGGTCGGGTTTTGGAAGGCGGGGTCATCGCGGTTGACGATGGTTTGGGTAACTACGGCGACGGATTGCTTGTTGATACCGCGGTTGCGGAATTCGTTGTGCAACGCCTGAACGAACATATAGC
>CAZUZM010000104.1:0-4584 GCA_964624615.1 uncultured Anaerolineaceae bacterium | reverse complement strand
GCTTGAGCAGCATGGGGTTGGCGCCGGCGGCCAGGTTCTTGAGGCCTTCGGTCACAATAGCATGCGCCAAAACGGTTGAGGTTGTGGTGCCGTCACCAGCGATGTCGTTGGTTTTGGTTGCAGCTTCTTTAAGCAGCTGGGCACCCATGTTCTCAAAGGGATCTTCCAGTTCGATTTCCTTAGCAACGGTCACGCCATCATGGGTGATGGTTGGGGAACCGTATTTGCGGTCCAATGCCACGTTGCGGCCCTTGGGACCCAAAGTTGTGGCAACTGCGTTTGCAACAGCGTCTACGCCACTCTTCAAAGAGCGTCGTGCTTCTTCACCAAAAACTAATTGTTTAGCCATATGAATGTTCTCCTTTTTTACAATGATCTATCTAAAGAATAGCGAGAACATCGCTCTCGCGCAGAATGAGTAATTTCTTACCGTCGTACTTGATTTCGGTTCCAGTATATTTCGCATAAAGCACAACATCGCCAACCTGAACATCCATGGGGATGCGTTCGCCTTTGTCATTTCTTTCGCCGGGGCCAATAGCCAGGACGGTACCTTTTTGGGGTTTTTCTTTTGCGGTTTCAGGGAGCACGATACCACCAGCGGTGATGTCTTCCTGTGCGATTGGTTCTAAGACCAGTCGGCTTCCTAAGGGTCGCATTGCAATTGTCATCGAGTTCCTCCAAGAGTTAGTTATTCTTTGTTATCGTAGGTTTAGCACTCTCACTCTGAGAGTGCCAACAAATGATACGCTTTCCGCGCTTCTAAGTCAAGCGCAGAGCCTAATTCTTACACAATGTTTACGCTATTATGGGGTTGGCGTTGCGGTGGGGATAAAGAAAGGCGTTTCGGTTGGTTGAACCGTAGGCGTGCTTAGCAAATCTTTGGTTGGGACCGGCGTATTGAAGACTTGGCCAGGTGTGATGCCACAAATATTTTCACTTGCCGAAACAATGCCAAGTACTGTCCGTGCAAACTCATTTGACGTGTCATAATACACATCACGAACTTGCTTAAATATTTCTGAAGCCAACGCGCAGCGGTCATCCTGGCCTTTGCGATGCAAACCCGCCAAAACCGAGCCGTAAATATAGTAGTAAACCACCGTTGTATCCGAAATCGGTAAGGGGTTGATTGTGATGTTGCTTTCACAGGGGTCTTCTTCGCGTGCCAGACAGCTTTCCTCGGCGGTACAGCCAGTGACGGCGCATTTGAGCACCATTTCAGCGCCTTCATAGTTTCGCGCGCGATAGTAAATAAAACCAACTTGACCATAAGTGGCTGGGTTATAGGGGTTGATTGTCAAAGCACGATAAGCGTTTCTTGAAGCAACCATCGCCTCACCCATACGAATATAGGTGTTGGCAATCGCCATATACGGAATAGGGTCTTCAATGCCCAACTGGGAGTTCAGATTAGCTGCTTTGGCAAAGTACTCCAACGCGATCTCAAAATTAACATCGCCTCCATTATGGCGGTAGAGTGTTCCAACCCGAATATATAGGAAGGTCAGGTTGGGGTTGACATCGATGGCCTTTTTGTACCACTCAATCGCCAGGTTATATTCCTTTAAGACCTCATAAACGAAAGCTTGCACACGACGAACATCCATAAGCTCTTCGCCGTTTTCGCGAGCCTGGGCGATATAGTCCTGGGCTTGACCCCATTTGAACTGGTCAATCAGGACCTCGGCATAATAAGCTTTGGCTAAGGCGTTGCGGCTATCCAGCTGAATGGCTGCCAGGGCATCCGCCTCGGCGGCATTGCGCAATTCTTTTGTCCTTTCACCTGCCAACGCCGGGTTAGCAGACCAGTTGAGCACCAAAGACCGGATAGCCAAAACATCAGCATTGTTAGGCGCCTTTTTCAAAGCTTCGTCCACAATGGCCAAAGCATCCCCCAAGCGATTGCGGCGTTCTTGGTCTGTGGTCAGGCTTGCCGAAGAGTAAACCTGAATCCGTGCCAGCTTCACGTGCAATTCGATATTATCCGGTTCCAAATGAATGGCTTGATTATACGATTCGATTGCCGCGTCCAGGTTACCCGCCTGAAAGTGCGTATCCCCTTCCACTAGAAAAGAATTGACCGTGCGCGTTGGCGTGGGTGTGGGAATAAAAGGCGGCCAGATTTTACCGCTGGCATAATCACGCGCCACGGCAATCACAATCACCAGGCACAACAAGATGAACATCACCAAATAGGGGTTGGATGTTGGTCGTGGTTTGTGAAAAAGGTTCTTGCGCTCGTTGATGTACATAGGCAAGCCTGAACTACGGCTGGTCACCCTCAGGTGTGGCGGTGGGGCCGGTCACGATAGTCGGCGTTGGTGCAGTCGTTGGTGTGGGTGGGTTCAAGAGGTTTTCTTCACAAGTTTTGATGATGATACTGGCATTCTCTACCGCCACACTGCTATCCGGCACGGTTTGACGCATACCCTCCGCAATGCTCACGGCTTCATTACAGTCGTTAATTTTAGCCAGAGCCAAGGCATAACGGCTATAAATCTCAACCACGCCAAGTTCATAAGATAGAGGAATACCTACCACTTCCTTACCGTTTTCAGAAATACCGCCACGAACAGCAATGCGGAGATAATCAATCGCCTTATTGTATTGTGACTTACGATAATAAAGCGTGCCTAAATTGGCATAAAGATTGGCCATGGTTGGCCCATCACGCAACGCC
This sequence comes from uncultured Anaerolineaceae bacterium, assembly GCA_964624615.1. GTDB lineage: Bacteria > Chloroflexota > Anaerolineae > Anaerolineales > Anaerolineaceae > Mesolinea. The sequence goes on along the minus strand of CAZUZM010000104.1, from coordinate 1,901 downwards.
ACTTCACCATATTGGATGGCTTTGTCAAACTCACCCAAGCGGCTATAAACCTGCGAAATCGCCAAGTTAGGTGCCGGACTGGTTGGGTTTAGAGAGTAAGCTTTTGTGAATTCAAAGACCGCTTGGTCGAGCTGGTCAACATAGGTCAGATTACGCCCAAGTGCCATGTGTAAACGGTCGACGTGTGGGTTGAGCTGGTTGGCCGTCTCAAGCGCGTCCACCGCTTCAGCAAAGTTGGCGGTGACTTCAAAGACGTATCCACGCGCCCAATGGGCTTCCATTAGGTTGGGTTCCAATGCCAACGCTGTGCGCGATTCCTCGATGGCACGGTCCATGGTATCCAAGTCGTCCATGCGCGCTTCAACCCGCAAAGCCAAAACATAAGCATAAATGGCATGCGCCAAACCGCTGTTTTGGTTCAGCTCCACCGCCTTGCGCAGGTCGGCTTCACCCGCCAGATATTCGCGCTGGAAGGCTTTTGCCCATCCAAGCAAGGCAAAAGCTTCAGAATTGTTACTATCCAACAGAATGGCGTTCTGCGCGTTGACTTGAGCCTGTTCAAGCTGGCTGGTAAAAATTTGCAACCTGGCTATTTTTAAGTAGTTGCTAATATCTTGTGGGTTCGCATTAATCGCCCCTTGATAAGCCTCAACCGCCTGAATATACTTACCCTCTTTCATCAAGGTGTCGGCTTCGGTCACATAAGAGGCTGGGTCACGTGTAGGCGTTGGCGTGGGCACAAAAGGCGGGTTGATCATCGGTACCACGACCACGTTCAGGTAGATTAAACCGGCAATAGCCAAGACCAAAAAAACAATCAGCCATGGATTACCACGCCGGCGGCGCGATTGCATCGAGAGTTTACTACCTTTTAAATACATCACCCTAATTATCATCAATTATCGGCGGATAGTCAAACGACACAAAAAAAGGACGCAGGTAAACATATCAAGCTGCGTCCTTCTAAAAAATTTGGATTCCAGGTGAAGAGTCGGGTTACTCTTGGTGTAATCTAGCCACGCTTGATTTTTTCGTAACCTTCTTCAACAACCTTCCAGTCAATCACATTGAAGAAAGCCTTCACGTAGTCCGCGCGGACGTTTTTGTACTTCAAATAGTAGGCATGTTCCCAAACGTCAATGCCCAGAATAGGTTTGTATTCGGACTTTTCAATAATCGGGTTATCCTGATTGGGGCTGGATGATAGCAAAAGCTCTCCCTTTTTGTTAACCGATAGCCAAGCCCAACCTGATCCAAATTGACCCAGAGCGAATTGGCTCAACTTTTCTTGAAAGCCAGCAAAGCCACCATAGGTTTCGCCCAACAATTTACCAAACGCACCTCCGGGCTCACCACCGCCATTGGGGCTGATCGTCGCAAAATAAAGGTTGTGGTTGTAATAGCCACCGCCATTATTGCGGATGGCGTTCATCAGTTTGGGATCTTTGATTTCTTCCAAGCTGAAAAGCAAACCCTCGATACACTTGTCAACACCAGCTTTTTCGACCGCGTCATTCAAGTTCTTGGTGTAACCAGCGTGATGTTTTGAATAATGCAGCTCCATAGTCATCGCATCGATGTGGGGCTCGATGGCATCGTAAGCGTAGGGTAATTCGTATTGTTTAAACATAATCGCACCTCCGTATGATCTTGTATTATGTTAGTTTTACCTAACTTTCTACCGTCATTATAGCGACCCCAAACATCTATCGCCACTTTTTGTAAGGCTTTAGCCTGGCGTTTTGGCAAAACTCGGACAATGTTTATCCTTTTCTAATATTGCCAATTGAAGTTAAACGAAAACTGATCGGATGAGCCGGCAAAAATCGTCATTTTTTATTCAAAATGCACCTTGCGAAATATTTAAGCCTCAGTTATAATCTTGTTTCCACGGGCGGTTA
>CAZUZM010000103.1:0-4620 GCA_964624615.1 uncultured Anaerolineaceae bacterium | reverse complement strand
TGGCGTCCTTCCCTTGTTCGGTTTGGCGTCCTTCCCTTGTTCGGTTTGGCGTCCTCGCCAAACCTTTGTACTTCATCCTAAACCCTAACGGAACTTCTTCGCGAATTTAGCGTAAGTCGAAAGCACCCGCACAAAAGGTCCAGATAAAGAGCCTGAAAAAGTCGACTGTTTCAACGCCTCACGCAGTTCATCAGCGGTGTTGAAATCAGGCAAAGTCAAAGTCGCCGTGCCCATTTCTTGCAGGCTATGTGCGTCTGAACCCACCAAAATCTGTTTTTCATGTTTCATCGCAAAAGCATAAGCCATATCATTAAAACTTTGCGAAATACAGCGCGCGTTAAAGGCCTCCACCCCATCAATCAGCGGTGCAATCGCATCCAAAGTGCCATCATGCCAGTGGCTGCCACGATAGGGGTCAAAAGGATGTGCCACACTGATGTAAGCGTCTTGGGCTTTCAGTCGCTCTATCACTTCCATCACTGGCAATCCCTGAGGAATGGCTTCGCTCATAAAATAAGCCAGGAGCTCACCTTCGGTGGTCTCAATTTCCTCAGCCAAAACCACACGCCACGGGTCCAAAAGCACCCCTTTGAAGGATCCACCCATTGCCCCATGATCCGTAATTGCAACCTTGGTAATACCTTTTTTCTCACAGGTCTTGAGTAAATCACTCACCTTTACCAAGCTATCCGGCGAATACTCGGTATGACAATGAAATTCCGCGCGAACAAAACCTTCTTTTATCGTTTCCATAAGAGAATATTATACTCTCACCTTTTAACAACTGGCATTCAAAGCTTTTTGCGATAAAATAGCCCCGAGAGGTAAACCATGAGCATTTACGAAAAACTATCCAGCCGAACCGGTGGCAAAGGTGAAGAAGCAGAAGTCGCCTTGGCAATCGTGCTGGCTGAAAAACCTAATGCACAAGCTATCCAAGAGCTATTAGCCGGGCTAAAAGACAAAGACCGCAAGTTACAAGCCGATTGCATCAAGGTGCTATACGAAATTGGCTATCGCGACCCACAGCAAATTGCAGCCCACGCTTTAGACTTTTTACCCCTACTCAACAGCAAGAACAACCGCATGGTCTGGGGTGGCATGATTGCCCTTTCCACTGTCGCTGCCCTGAGTGCAGACGACCTCTTCCCACGGCTTGACGTCATCCTCGATGCCTTTGAAAAAGGTTCGGTTATCACCAAAGATGCTGGCGTTTCGGTCCTGGCGGGCATTGCCTCAGCTAAACCAGCCTATGCCGAAAAAATCGTGCCTATGCTCTTGAAACACCTCACCAATTGTCGCCCCAGCAGTGTGGCGCAACACTCCGAACGCGCTTCGGTCGCCATTCGCGCGCCACATTTTGACGCCTTTCGTGGAATTTTACAAAAACGCTTGCCCGATCTCAGCGAAACCCAGGCGCGACGGGTGAACAAGCTGATTAGACAATTCACAAAGATGGCATAATGTTTAAGTGGAAATCATTTGCAACCGATAATAAAGCCCGTGCTGGTGAATTCACCACACCTCATGGCACGATGCACACCCCGCTCTTTGCACCAGTTGGCACCCAAGCCACGGTCAAGTCGCTGACCCCTGCCCAACTTAAAGGCATTCAGCCAGAGTTGGTACTCTCAAACACCTACCACCTCTTTTTACGTCCTGGCGAGGAAATCGTCGATGAAATGGGCGGTTTACACAACTTCATGCGTTGGGATGGACCCATGCTGACCGACTCTGGTGGGTTTCAGGTCTTTTCATTGGCTGGAACCCGTAAAATTGACGAAGACGGTGTCACTTTCCGGTCCCATATCGATGGCTCGGAAAAGCGATTGAGTCCCGAAATTTCCATCGGCATCCAAGAAAAACTTGGTGCGGATATCATCATGGCGTTTGACGAATGTGCCAAACCGCTCCATTATGACTACGCGAAAGAAGCCATGCTTCGCACCCATGTTTGGGCAGAGCGCTGTCTAAAAGCCAAGAAGCGACCCGACCAAGCCCTCTTTGGCATCGTCCAAGGCGGCATTTTCCGCGATTTACGTGAGGAATCTGCCCACATCATCAGCGCCATGGACTTCCCTGGCATGGCGATTGGTGGCCTTTCGGTTGGCGAAAGCAAAGAAGATATGTACCGCAACATTGAAGTCGTCAACGCCATTCTTCCAGAAGACAAACCACGCTATTTGATGGGCGTGGGGACCCAGGAAGATCTCATCGAAGGCGTTTTGCGCGGCGTGGACATTTTTGACTGTGTGCATCCCACCCGTATGGCACGCCATGGCGCTGCCATGACCACCACGGGGCGCCTCAACATGAAAGGTGCCATTCATGCACATGATCCTCAACCAATTGACTCCGAATGCACCTGTTACACCTGTCAAAACTTTTCTCGCGCCTATATTCGTCACCTGTTGGTTGCCAAAGAAATGCTGGCATCAACCTTGCTCTCTATCCACAACTTGCACACCTTAGTGCAACTCGCGCGGGACCTGCGCCAGGCTGTTATCGGTGGCTATTTAGAAGATTATGCCGAAGAAGCCCTGGCAAAACTAAGCATCCCACGTATCCCAGAGGTATTATGACATTCTTTCAAGCACTCGTTTTAGGAATTGTCCAAGGTCTCACCGAATTTCTACCCATTTCCAGCTCAGGGCACCTGGTCTTAGTACCCTTTTTGCTCAACTGGACGCTCGACCCACAAAAAGCCTTTGTTTTTGACGTTCTCGTCCAATTAGGCACGTTGGTTGCTGTTTTTGTTTACTTCCGAAAAGACCTCCTGGCAATCGTAAAAGCCTTCTTTGAAGGCATTAAAAGCCGCAGTCCTTTTGAAAAACAAGATAGCCGTTTGGGTTGGTACCTCATCCTTGCCACCATTCCTGCCGGCATTGTTGGCGTCTTATTCCAGGATCATATTGAGAAGCTGTTCAACAGTCCCGTTTGGACCGCTGTTTTCCTTTTTGTGACGGCGATTATGCTCACTGTCAGCGAACTTTTATCACGCAAGAGCCGTGAGCTGGAGAGTATGACGGTCAAGGATTCACTGATTATCGGCTTGTTTCAGGCTTTATCCATCCTTCCCGGCGTTTCCCGGTCTGGCTCCACCATTACCGGCGGTTTAACTCAGGGCTTTAAACGTCAGGATGCGGCGCGTTTTTCCTTCTTGATGTCCATTCCGGTCATGGTTGCGGCTGGTTTATTGAGCGTGGTGAAGTTAATTAAGCTCGAAGGTGTTTTGAGCTTTTTGCCAGTTCTTCTGGTCGGATTTGTTGTCGCGGCAGTCGTCGGATACATTGCCATCAAATGGTTCATCGGCTATTTGAAGGAGAAATCGCTTCTACCGTTCGCAGCTTATTGTGCCATTTTAGCTATTGTGGTTATTTTCGTGGCTTACGCGCGATAAATAAACCCGTCTCTTTAGCAATAAAAATCGCACCATCTCGAAGGATACGCTCGTGGAAAAATGCCGCAAGCGCTTCTTTTTGTTTAGCTTCGAACAGTTCTTTGACCTTGGGCATCGAAAAAGCATACTCCGCCAATAGCTGTGCGTCGGTCACCTGTAAATCACTTTGGTAAGGAATGACCTCGATCTCATCAAACCACTTTTCAAGGCTTTGCTTGCCGTTATGCAAGCTGAAGACGCCTGACATAACATGCTCCCCATCAAAACGCGGGTCGAAGGCATGCAACAGGTCATCTAAATCAGCCATATGCCGTTCCCCATTCGTCGCAGCCATGAGCATACCCTCTGGCTTGAGCACACGGACAACCTCTGACAAGGTCTGGTTCACATCCGGCACATGATAAAGCATATGGTTGGCAGTTACAAAATCAAAGCGGTTAGACTCAAACGCGATATGCATCGCATCCATGGCGCACAGCATAAACCGCGGATCATCTTTGAAAACCTTTATAGGTTCCTGTAACATACCATAGGAGTACTCACTTAAAAACATGCGCAGGTCCTGGGGAAAACGCACCTGATTAGCCTGCCATTGACTGGCATTACCACAGCCGAGTGCCAAACCTGTGCACTGGGAAGACAAAGGCAAATGCTCAAACACAAAGTCATGCCAAGGTTGTTTGGCGGTGCTAAAGCGTTTGTGCACCTCAATGCGCGCGTTCAAATTCGCAGCAGTTTGGTACTGTTTGGTGCTGAGATAGTTTGGGTCATTATAGGCTTGGTTGGTATTCTTATCAGTGTTTTCGGTCATCCATTCATTATAATCGCCGTGCATGTTGCGGTTAAAAACAGGCTATATCAGCCTACAACGGCTACAAGGTAGGTGCTTGACGATTCCCCGGGTCAGTGATAAATTTACTTGACTTGCAAAAAAGCGAGGGAAATTTTGTAAAAAGAAAGTGGAGTAAGAAAGAATGTCAGAACGTTGTATCGGTACAATTAAATGGTTTAGCGCGCCAAAAGGCTACGGCTTTATTGGTATGGAAGATGGCGAAGATATCTTCGTGCACTTTTCCGCTATCGAAATGGATGGCTACAAACGCCTCAAAGAAGGCCAAAAAGTGGAATTTAGTATTGAAGAAGGCGATAAGGGCAAACAAGCTGCAAACGTTATCGCACTCGAAGACTAATTTATCAGCATAAATAAATATCCTCCGGCT
>CAZUZM010000102.1:0-4660 GCA_964624615.1 uncultured Anaerolineaceae bacterium | reverse complement strand
CCAATTGATGGGTTTTTTGAACATTTTTCCCCTCAACTTCACTCCGATGTGATACGAAACAAACGCCTAATGACCATATTCCTGTTATCATTAATCTAAACGTGAAAGAGGTGTGAAAATGACTGAAAAACAAATCCTCACCTATGGCACCTGGCCTTCCCCCATCACTGCCAGTATGCTAAGCAGTGGCATCCGCCTAAATGACATACAATGGGCGCGAGCAAGCGAAACGCTCGTTTGGTCTCAATCCTTTGGCGGACAAACCACACTGTTTGCTCGCAGCCAATATGGCGATCCCATCGCATTGACTGACGAAACCAACCGCCCAGGTGGTGGCATTGCTTATGGTGGTGGCGAGTTTTTTGCCGCTAAGGACCGAGTTATTTTCTCTGACCGCGACGGCCGTCTTTACAGCAAAACCTATAACACCGAGAAACCCAAACCCATCACACCCGCTTTTGGTGCCAGCGCAACACCTACCCTCTCAAACGACGCATTAGCCGTTGTCTACGCGCATACCTATGAGGGCATTGACCGCTTGGCGGCAACACGTGCGGATGGCTCAAAATGGCCTGTCATCCTCGAGCAAGGTGCGGATTTTTACCTGAACCCAACCCTCAGTCCAGATGACAAGCTTCTGGCATGGATCGAATGGAACCACCCCAATATGCCGTGGGACGGCACCAGCCTCAAAATGGGCAAATTCGACACCCACACCATGACCCTGAGTGATGTTCAACTGTTGGATGGTTTTGGCGAATACGCGTGTTACCAGGCTAGTTTTTCACCTTGCGGCAATTATCTGGTTTGGCTAGCGAATACAGATGAATTGGATGATCTTGTCATCTATGACCTGAAACTCGCTAAAAAACACACCCTTCTACGTCAAAGAAGCCTCATCCAACCCGCCTGGATTGCTGGTCAACGCACTTTGGCCTGGTCACCAGACAGCCTGTCCTTGTACTTTATAGAAAATGACCTCGGAAAGCTCCGTCTTAAGACATTTGACTTACTCCAACAGAATAATCCTGAAATTGCGGTTGAAACGATAAACATAGGTGATTTTACTTGGCTGGATCAACTTACCGTTTCCGCTAAAGGTGAAGTCAGTTTTATCGCCGAATCGCACAGTCAAGCGACCCAACTGGTGACTCTTGGAGAACGCGGACCTGCTACCTTATTACGTAGCCAGGATTTGGCTTTGCCATCCGAGTGGTTTTCCACACCTCATCCCTTTAGTTGGCAAAGCTCGGATGGCGTCACAGCGCACGGGTTATACTACCCACCAAGCAATCCAAACGCAAGAGCAACTGGTCTGCCACCGGTGATTGTCCATGTGCATGGCGGACCTACCGCACAAGAATATGACGGATTTAGCATGATGATTGATTACTTTACCAGCCGCGGTTATGGCTTTTTTGCGGTCAATTATCGGGGCAGCACTGGCTATGGCAAGCGGTATCGTGACGCTTTGCACGGTAACTGGGGCAAAATTGATTTGCAAGATACCATTGAAGGTTGCCAGGCATTGGTCCACGCCGGACTAGCCGATCCAGAACGCTTGGTCATCATGGGCGGCAGCGCAGGTGGTTTTACCGTCCTCAACGCTCTCATTCATCACCCTGGATTCTTCAAGCTAGGCATCAGCCGTTATGGGGTTTCGAACCTCTTTATGTTGGAAGCCGACACCCATAAGTTTGAGTCACATTACAACACGAGTATGTTGGGCAGCCTTCCGGAACACGAAGCAGAATGGCGCGCGCGTTCACCCATTTTCCATGCTGATAAAATTCGTGATGCCTTGCTCATCTTCCAAGGAACGGATGATAAAGTGGTTCCCCAAGAGCAAAGTGACAGCTTGGTTGAGCAACTGCGTGCCAACCAAGTGCCCCACCTTTATCGGGTCTACGAAGGCGAAGGACACGGCTTTAGACAGCCTGAGAACATCATCGACTATTACGAGACGATTGACACCTATTTACAAACAATTTTATTCTCAAAACAAGAGGGAGCATTATGAACCACACTAACACCTACACCGCGTCGGATGAACGAAATTTATTCATCAAAATTTGGGGTGAACCGGTAAACGCAAAAGCCTGCATCGTGCTCGTGCACGGACTGGGCGAACACATTCTACGGTATGAACACCTTGCCCAAGCCGCATTGGCTCGCGGCTATTGCATGATTGGCTATGACCAGCGTGGGCATGGTCAAACACCTGGAAAGCGCGGCGTCATCGGAAGCCCCAAACGCTTGATGGATGACCTCACCGAAATAATTGGCTACGCGCAATCGCTTTGTCCAGAAAAGCCTGTTTTCCTCTACGGACATAGCATGGGTGCGCTCGAGGTGCTCTATTACACCCTGAGGTATCAACCTAAAATCAACGCCGTTATCGCGACCAGCCCGCCCCTGGATAATGCCACCGCCAGCAAAGCCCAACGGGTTTTGGTCGGTGCCTTGAAAAGGGTGTTACCGAACTTGGCTGTACCGAGCCAGCTGAGCACCAGCGCTCTTTCTCGTGACCCAGAAATTGTCAAGGCTTATATCAATGACCCCTTAGTGCACGATAAAGTCAGCGTGGCATTGGGAGGTTTTTTGATCGATGCTGCTGAGTATGTTTTGGCACATGCCAGTGATTGGAAACTACCGCTCTATCTCGCTCATGGTGATGCCGATGCCATCTGCCCATACAATGGCTCAAAACAGTTCATGAATGGCTTGAAGCCAGATGCACCCGTTTCATTTGTGACTGTTGAAGGAGCTTACCATGAAACCCATAATGAGCCTGGTAAGGAATCTTCAATCGCCGAAAGATTAGATTGGCTAGACAAACAAATCGAACAATCCTAGCCTGATATTTGAGATTTAATCAAAAAACCATCCTTTCAAGGGGATGGTTTTTTCTTTTTCATAATCGAGCTTATGGACTAATTTTTACCAATTTCGTCTGCACCACGTAGCGTGAATCGGTGTAGTCATAATTACAGGTGTACAGACTCACAAAGCGATCGTCATCAGCAATATGCACGTTACTTTTAAAAGTAGACCGGGCAACTGAACTAGCCACAAAGTCTCTTTTTTCTTCAATGTTCTTGATTTTTTGATGCAATGAATCGATATCATGCGCCTCAACCACATAGCCAGCATAAACATCCAAACGGTATGTGGCATCAGGTGTAAAGATGTACAAAGAAGGATGTTCGTCAAAATACTCTTGCTGACGATAGTTTTCCAGTGGCGCAAACATGGATTCGTCTAGCATATTATGTCCAAAAAGCACAGTTGTATCATCAATAAATCCACCTTTATTCCTATAATCCATAAAAATGGATCCCAGACGATTTGGGGTCCTGTCCGGAAGATGATTCAAATAGTAATAGTTATCCTTCCCCAATACAATGGGATAGTTGATGTTTTCGCGTTCCATAAAAATCCAACCCACAATATCAGGGTTTAGCTCTTTAAGGTAATTAAAGTCAATATCAATGATTGATTTAACACGCAAATAGTCTATTTGATTAGCTGTAAGCGTAGGGAAAGGCGTTGGCGTCATCTTTGGCATGCCAGGTATTTCTGTCGATTCAGGTAGGGCAGCCATTTGCGTCTTAATATACCCCTCGGCAATAGATTCAACAGCCAACGGGTCAGCATGTTTGATGCTAACTGCTTTCTTATTCATGTCGGCATACGCTTTATTGCCTTTCCAATAAGGCGCAGATTCTTTGACAAACAAGGCACCAAAGGTCAGAAAACTCAACAATAATGCAATTGCTAAAATGGTTAAGATTCGATTTGACTTGTTCTTTCGCTGAGTATCTTCATCTTTTTCTTGCATCGTTTCATTTGTTAATACTTTGTCTTCTTCAGTCATACGCAATCCCTTATTATTTATCTACGCTTCATTATAAAGCTTTTTTAGAGTGAGCCTAAGCTTACCCCTTATTAATGCTTTTAAATGAACAGGCTGGGGCAAATTGCCCCAGCCTGACATTCAAACTTGTTTACTTCTTCTTGCGTCGCTTGGAAGCCGTGACAGCGCCGAAGCCTGCAAGTGAACTGAGAGCCAGGATACCGTAAAGCAAGGCATTGCTGGCATCACCGGTGTAAGGCACCTCTGGTGGTTTCACCGGTTCGATAAAGGTGTTGGTAATGGTCAAGCCAACCACGCTCTTTGAGTACTTCGCAGGAATTTCAAGCTCATCCACGGTGTACTCGTAAGCTTTACCACTTTCATCGGTCTCATCCAGGTCTTTCCAGGTATAGGTGGTGACTGGATGCACCAGTTCGACTGGGTCTCCGAATGCGACACCGTTGCGATAGAGTTGCAAGCGGATCGTGGGCTTGACGTCTGGTCCGCCCTTCCAAACCTTGGTCACAGTGACATCAATCTTGGGGCTCACATAAGTGTTGGTGACCTTCAAACCGTCTTCAACCTTGGTGTAATGCTCAGGTGTGAAGTCATTGCCGTCAGCGTCAACTTCTTTCACGCTGAAGATATAGACGTTACCATCAAAATCGGTTTCCTCAAGACCAGTCCAGGTCACTTCGGTTGTGCCATCAGCCAGTTCTTTAATCGCTGCACCAGGTACTGCTTCGGGTGTGCCACCCTCAATCTGACGATACAGTTTGAACCAAACGGTCGGGCGTGGTGTTG
>CAZUZM010000101.1:0-5038 GCA_964624615.1 uncultured Anaerolineaceae bacterium | reverse complement strand
CCAAAGCACAAAAATAGTTTCGTGAACAGGAAAAGAGCTGATTGTAGAAAGAATAAAGCTTTTTGAATGGATATCCTTTTCAATAAACTTGTATAATAAAGCTATGAAAAGTCAATCGAAAATCAGCGCACTAGCAATTGTTTTTTACATAATGGTCTATGTGTTTGTACTTACCGTGTTTTCACTCCATGGCATAAAAGGCATGCACATTAGTTCCTTTTGGCGCCAAGGAAGTGAACAAATCACGATTAATCCCAGCATGATTAATGGTGTTGAGATCAGGTCTTTCTCCTGTAGCATGTTTATGGATGAAAAAGTTGGCACAGAGGTTTCTGTCACTATCCAAAATAAGGATTTACAAAACCAAAAAGCAGGTGTCATTCTCTTGGTTAGCAAAAAGGATGTTGTCTTTAATCAGGTGGTTGAAAACGATTATGTGAAGCTTAGTCCTGGAGAGCGCAAGACCTTTACCTGGAAGGTTGATCAGAGCAATGTGGTGGATGGCAAGGCGTCCGTCAGATTTTTCCTGGGTGTATCGCCTTATCATCCTATGCATTCCGTGCGCAGCTGCATCGTTTTGCCATGGCGAGGTCCTTTACCCACCCAGTTCATGAATACCTGGGCATATCCTCTCATGATTCTGTTGGTATTAGCGGCTGCAGTTTGGGTTTATTTAAAGTCTGGTCTTGACTGGCAGAACAAAAAGCGGTTCTTTTTCTTCATTTTTGCCAATGTGGTGTTAGTGATAATGCTTTTGTTTTTGCTCCTAAGAATGTATTTACCAGCGATATTGGCATTGCCATTTTTGTTTTTGGGTGTGATTGCGACTTTCCAAAAGAGTCCCTACTTGAAGGCAGAAGAGTATCAAGATTACATCAACAGCAAAAAATAACAACGGCTAAAACGCTTCTCATATATATAAGAAAAAGCTCCTAAACCAGGAGCTTTTTAGATAATAAAGCTTTGGAAGTCTTAATCCCAATCTGCTTCAATGACCTTTTTGATGTCGGTGAGGAAGGTATCAGCCGCTTCACCGTCAACCGCACGATGGTCGAAGACAAAACTGAGGTAGACCATGGGACGAATGGCGATCGAGTCGCTGCCTTGGTCATCCGTAAGAACAATCGCTCGTTTTTGCATGGTGCCGGTTCCCAGGATGCCCAGTTGGGGTTGGTTGATGACCGGATAGGCAAAAAGCGAGCCCCCAGTGCCGTGGTTGGTGATGGTAAAGGTGGCATTGCGCACTTCATCAGGTTTGAGCTGTTTGTTACGCGCCCGGAGGCTCAGGTCGTTTATCGCTTGGGCGATGCCTTGGAGCGATAGATTTTGCGTTTGAGCGATGACCGGCACAATCAGGCCGTCTTCACCACGGGCTACAGCCATACCAATGTTGATGTCTTGATACACCCAAAGTCCCTCGTCGGTCCAGGTTGCATTGATATTGGGGTGGCGTTTGAGCGCATCTGAAATGGCTTTAATAAAATATGCCGTGAGCGTTACCTTTACACCGGTTTGTTCCATCAGCGCTTTGTTGCGCTTGCGGTGAGCTAACACCTTGCTCATATCGGCTTCCATGACCGTGAGAACGTGCGGTGAGGTTTGTTTGGACTGCACCATATGGCTGGCAATCGACTTGCGCACGGAGCTATGAGGAATGAGCTTGCCGGTACCTTGGGGCTTGGGTGTTTCGACGCTGCCGCTTGGAGCCACAGCCGGGCTTTTTGGGGCAGAATCTTTGGTCTGAGGACGAGCCAGAAACTTTTCAACATCGGCCTTGGTCACCCGACCGTCTTTGCCTGTTCCAGGAATTTCCTGGATGTTTAGCTTGTGCTCTACCAGAAGCTTGCGCACCAGTGGCGAGATAAAGGTGCTTCCACCCGAGGAAGGCGCAGAAACCTGAACGACTTCATCCGATTCAGGTTGTTCATCAAGCATGCTAGGTGCTTTTTCATCTTCTTTTTGAGACGGGTTTGAAGCACTTACATCTGTAGTGGGCAGGCTGTCTTCTAAACTTTCACCAGGCTCACCTATGACTGCCATGCTTTGACCAACTTTGACAATGTCACCAGCTGGCACATCAATGCGTAATAGTGTGCCAGAAACAGGTGAGGGGAACTCTGTCACCACTTTATCGGTTTCGAGTTCCACGATGGATTCCATTTCTTCTACCGTATCACCGACTTCTTTCAGCCAGGTGATGATGGTCATTTCTTCAACGCCTTCGCCGAGTAATGGGGCATAAATTTTAGTTGTCATGGTTGCTCCTTAGAATAATGCGGGATAGCGGTCTGGTGCGTAATCATGCATCATCTCATAAACCGCATTGAAAATAGAGTCGGTGCTGGGTTTGGTGTAGTAGTCCCCATCGCTGCCAAAGGGTGGACGATGTTCAGCGGCGGTATGTGTTTTGGGCTCACTATCCAGCCATTGGAAACCTTTTTGGACTTCAAGGACTTGTTGCATCATGAACGCAGTCGCGCCACCGGGCACATCTTCATCTACAAAGAGGACTTTATTGGTCTTTTTGAGTGAGTCAACAATCATTCCATGGCGGTCAAAGGGTAATAGGGATTGCACGTCAATGACTTCGACGTCGATGCCAATGGTTGCTAACTTTTCTGCGGCTTCCATGGCGTGTCGTAGCGTTGCACCGTAGCTGACCAAGGTCAGATCCTTCCCTCGGCGCAGGATTTCGGGCACACCCAAAGGTACTTTGAACTCACCAAGGTTATTCGGCAGAGCTTCCCGCAGACGGTAGCCATTGAGCACCTCAATCACCAAGGCAGGGTCATCACCATCGAGCAGTGTGTTGTAAAAACCAGCCGCTTGGGTCATGTTACGCGGTACCAGAACATGGATACCTCGTACCAGGTTGAGGATGCCAGCCATTGGTGAACCTGAATGGAAGATGCCTTCCAACCGGTGACCACGCGTGCGAATGATGAGCGGGGACTGCTGGATGCCAAAGGAGCGCCAACGCATATTGGCCAGGTCATCCGCCATAATTTGCAGGGCGTAAAGCAGATAGTCGAGGTATTGAATTTCGGCGATAGGGCGCAAACCACGCATGGCCAGCCCAATGCCTTGACCGAGGATGGTGGTTTCACGAATACCGGTGTCGGTCACACGCAGGGAACCATACTTTTCCTGCAAGCCTCTAAAGCCCTGATTGACGCCACCCAGGTTGCCGACATCTTCACCGAACGCTACCAGCCGGGGTTCCCGTTCGAACATCAAATCAAAAGCTTGATTGAGCAATTCAAAGCCGGGTACGGTTTTGGGGCTTTCATCATACTTAGCGGGAACACCTTCGACTTTTAAAGGAGACTTTTCGGATGTCGAGAAGAAATGTTCCTGATACTGGGCTATCTGGCTTTTGTTAAAGGTATTGATGGCGTTGGCAAGTGCCTCTCGTGTTGGGGAAGGTTCATCCCGGGTGAGTACCAAGACGTCATTTACGGTTGCGCTGACATCCCTGAACAAAGGATCTTGCTTTTGATCGAGTTTATCGCTGAGCTCAAGGATAGTGGCTTTTGATTTGGAATTGCTAGCAACTGCGCGTAGCTTCGCAAGAGTCTCAGCGCGAAAAGCCTTTATCGGCGCTTGAAAAGCTTCCCAGGCAGTCTTGCGGGCTGCTTCAACGATTTTATTGTCTTCGGCTTCCCATTGGCTCATTTCTTCATCACTGGCGACTTTTTCAGCGAGCAATTCCTCGCGGAATTTGAGCAAACTATCATGCTCACGCTCCCATTCCAAGCGCTCAGCCGATTTGTAGCGTTCGTGAGAACCAGAGGTTGAATGGCCCAAGGGTTGGGTGAGTTCCGTGACGTGGACCAAGGCAGGGATATGATAGTCGCGGGCGTTTTGGGATGCTTCGGCATAGGTGTCAAGCAACGCTTGGTAATCCCAACCTTTGACGGTGTAGAGGTCGTAGCCACGGTCACATTGGTCTGCCGGGCAGGGCACCCGTTGAAAACCCGAAAGGATGGAAGAAATGTTTTCCTTGACCATTTGAAAACGGTTGGGTACAGAAATGCCGTAACCGTCGTCATAAACAC
Source organism: uncultured Anaerolineaceae bacterium (assembly GCA_964624615.1). Taxonomy (GTDB): domain Bacteria; phylum Chloroflexota; class Anaerolineae; order Anaerolineales; family Anaerolineaceae; genus Mesolinea. Next base: position 980 of record CAZUZM010000101.1, on the reverse strand, counting down.
TGATGACTGCCGGTGCGTGGAGTACACCAATCGCGTTGACTGCTTCCCAGAACATACCTTCAGCTGTGCTGGCATTCCCGATGGTTGCCCAAATGACTTCATTGCCGTTATGGCTAAAGGGGTTTTCACCTTTCACAGATTTTAGGCGTCGATAGAGAACCGAGGCATAAGCCAAACCGACTGCTCGCGGCATTTGAGCCGCGGTAGGGGCAATGTCGCCGGCTGAGTTGTAACGTTCGGTGTGGTTGAGCCAGTTGCCATCTTTGTCAATCAATGGCGTTGCGAAGTGGGCGTTCATGTTGCGTCCCGCGCTGTGAGGATCAAAATTGGGGTCAGCATGAGCATAAAGTTGAGCGAAAAACTGCTCAAGGGTTAGGGTGTTGAGCGCTAACATCCAGGTTTGATCACGGTAGTATCCCGAGCGCCAGTCACCCTTTTTGAAGTTTCTGGCAATAGCAAGCTGGGGAAGCTCCTTACCATCACCAAAAATGCCAAATTTGGCTTTTCCGGTGAGCACCTCACGTCGGCCGATGATCGATGCCTGACGTGAGCGATAGCCAAGGCGATAATCCGCAATCAGGTCTGCATGGCTTAAAACTTTTTCTTGTGTCATGAATTACCTGCTCTCATTTTTCTTTAATTGTATAAAATGGGCTTGTATAGGGCAAAACCTTGTACAGGAAAAAGTGTTAGTTTGCGTTAACTTTTGATTAACCTTTGATTGCGCCACCCGTTAAACCACGGATGAAGTGGCGTTGAAAGAAAATATAGAGCAAAAAGGTGGGTAAGGCAACGATGAGCGCACCGGCAGCCATCAGGGGAAGGTTGGCAGAATGACGTCCCTGGAAGAAGGCTAATCCGACCGGCAAGGTACGCAAGGCTTCTTTTTGCACCATGACCAAAGCCAGAAGAAACTCGTTCCATGTCCACATAAAGATGAGCACAATCAAGGTCGTGGTGGCAGGGCTGGCGATGGGCAT
>CAZUZM010000100.1:0-5060 GCA_964624615.1 uncultured Anaerolineaceae bacterium | reverse complement strand
GCAGCGGGGGTGGAAAGGGGCAGGCTGACCAAAATCAGGACAAGCACTGCGATGATATTGAATAGGGGTAAACGTTTGGTTGACATGATATTCCTCTCTTCTAAATTAATAGTATTAAATTGATTTAACCAAGTCGGTGACTTGGGTGAACACAAGGGTTCATAAAAACGGTATGTCTGATACGAACAATAGGTTTGAAGGTGCAGTAAAGCATGAACGACGGGATGATTTACCAGTTGGAACCTGCGTATTGTTTTAGGTACATCAACAAAACAGCATGTTTTTACTGGCTGGTCCGAAGCTACGGACGGTAAAGATTGGACAAGTGAAACGATTGTTAAGGTTGAAAAAATGATACGGGTGTATATGTTTTCCGTCAAGCATTTCATATTAGTAAAAGCTAAACTCATTGGCTTAAATGTTGGAAATTTGCGTAGCGAGAACCTCATGGAAGGTGTTTGGCGCACGGTGAGGCACCGGCTCGATGACCCTATTAACTGGTGCCAGGCATCCTTGCCTGGCACAAAAATGCGCATGGCGAGACGCCATGCAGAACCACATATAGGTGAGATACTGGCGTGAACGATAAAGAAAGGGCACAGACGCCACGCTCTCGTTAACCAAATTAAAAAGCCCTCCCAAAATCGGGAGGGCTCTGGTCGCTATAGTGAATTTTGCTTAGATGAAAAGGTTCATGTTTGAGTTGTCGCTGTCGTTGAGCATGGTGGCGACGCCGCCAATTTGCACGCCGTCCAGCAGTTCCTCTTGCTGAAGTCCCATGATATCCATCGTCATTTGGCAGGCAACCAATTCCACACCGGCGTCAATGGCTTGTTGGATGAGCGTTTCGAGGCTGTCGACGCCTTTTTGCTTCATGACGCCACGGATCATCTTGGCACCCGCGCCGGCCATATTCATCTGAGAAAGGCCCAGTTTTTTAGAGCCTTTGGGCAGCATCATGCCAAACATCTTGCCCATAAAGTCCTTTTTGACAGGTGGGGCTTGCGGCTTGCGCAGGATGCTGAGACCCCAGAAGGTGAAGAACATGTGCACCTTGTTACCCATGGCGGCAGCACCGGTGGCGATGATGAACGCAGCGATGGCTTTATCAAGATCGTTGTCAAAGATGATCATGGTCTTTTCCTTGACTGCCGGCTGGGCATTACCAGCTGGAGCCACTGCCAAAGCGGTTTCACCAGATAGTCCCTTTTGCACCAAGGCTTTGTATTGCCCTTTTTGACTTTCGGAACTGATGAGGGTGTTGCCGGTATTTTTTGCCCACGCGGCGATGTCGCGCGCGAAGCCGGGATCAGAAGCGGTCACATCCAGTTGGTCGCCATCTTCCAGGCTTTCCAGTGCTTTGGCGACCTGGACGATGGGTCCAGGGCAGCTCAAGCCGCATACGTCGAGGATTTCCACTTTTGCTGGGATGTTAGCGGTTTTGACAGGTTGCTGGTTTGCACCTGCCACAGGATTGTCGGTTTGATGGCAAAGGTTGATGTCCATGGTGGTGTCTTGCTCCATATCTTTGTAACTTTGAATACCTCCAGCGAGGTTTTTGACGTTGAAGCCGGCTTGCTTCAGAATGCGTTCTGCGATGAAGCCACGGTGACCAACGGCACAGAAGACGACGTAGGTTTTATCCTTCTCCAGTTCGTTGTGGCGTTTGCGCAGCTGAGAAAGCGGGATGAGTACCGAGCCAGGGATGGTGCTGATGAGGGTCTCATCAGGCTCTCGGATATCCAGCAGCGTGTATGCCTCAGGGTTTTCCATCCATTCGCGGTAGAGAATGGGGTCGGTCAGGCCTTGTAGGATGTTCAAGCCCATGTAACCGGCAAAATTGACCGGATCTTTGGCAGAGGAGTAGGGCGGTGCATAAGCCAGCTCAAGTTGGCTGAGGTCTTCGACCGTACCTTTAAAGTGGATGAGCGTCGCCAGGACGTCGATGCGTTTATCAACACCGCTGTAACCCACGCTTTGCGCGCCTAAAACTTTACCATCTTTGTCAAAGATGACTTTGAGTGACAAGGGCAGCGCGCCAGGGAAGTAGCCGGCATGGCATTTGGGGTAGGAAAGCGCAACAAAATAGTCTTTGCCGTAGACCTGACCAGCTTTGGTTAGCGTTTTTTCGTTGGCACCAACGCTGGCAGCAGTAAGGTCAAACATCTTGAGGACGCTGGTGCCCATGGTGCCATGGTAGCTTTCGGGCTTGAGCCCAAGCATGTTGGCAGCCACGGCGCGGCCTTGCTTGTTGGCAGGGCCAGCCAGGGGAATCATGGTGGGTGTACCCATTACAAAATCTTTAACGCTGATTACATCGCCGACGGCGTAGATATTGGGGTCGGAGGTCTGCATGAAGTCGTCCACGACCACGCCACCGCGTTGGCTCAGTTCCAAGCCAGCCTCTTTGGCGAGCTCGTTGTTGGGGCGCACACCGATGGAAAGGATAACCATGTCGGCATCCAACGCGGGACCGTTGCTCAGTAACACTTGCTCGCCATCTTCAGACATGCCGCAAAAGCCATTGCCGAGTTTGAGGGCAACGCCTTTTTCGACCATGTGGTTTTCAACCATTTTAGCCATATCCCCATCCAAGGGAGGCAAAATGTGTTCTGCCATTTCAACGACAGTAACCTGTAAGCCGCGTTCGACCAGGTTTTCAGCCATTTCCAAACCGATAAAACCACCGCCGACGACCACCGCGCGTTTGGGCTGCTTTTCTTCGATGAAGGCGACGATGTTGTCGACATCAGGCACGGTCCACAACTGGAAGACATGTGGTAAATCGGTGCCGGGTACCGGTGGGACAAAAGGTCGTGAACCAGTTGAAAGCAAAAGTTTGTCGTAACTTTCGGTATAGTGCTTATCATTGGCACGGTCATGAACCTCAACCGTCTTCTCAACCGGGTTGATTTTCAGCACTTCGCTTTCGGTGCGGATGTCGACCCCGTAGTTGTTTTCCATGCTTTCTTTGGTGGTCACAAAAAGCGCCTGGCGCGAAGGAATAGCGCCACCGACATAATAGGGCAAGCCACAGTTGGCAAAACTAACGTATTTTCCCCGTTCGAAGAGCACGATTTCGGCGTTGGCATCCAGACGGCGCATACGGGCTAAAGCTGTTGCACCTCCCGCGACACCACCGATAATGACTATTTTCATAATGACTCCTTTTAGATTTTTGACCGTGTGAGATAGTGAATGAGCTCCCTGAGAGCTTCATTTTTACAGGTATAGAAGACCAGGTTTCCGCGCCTTTCGGCGGTAACGAAATTGAGGTCACGCAATTTGGCGAGGTGTTGAGAAATGACCGATTGGCTCACGCCCATGCAGTTGACGATTTGGGAGACGTTCATCTCGCTGTTTTGAGCGAGCTGCTCCATGATGCAAAGGCGCACCGGGTTGGCAAGCGCTTTGAGCACCAAGGCTTTCTTCTGGATGGCTTGTCGATGGGCAGCATTCTTTGAAAGAGGTTGTTCGATTGTCTTCATGCGCTCCTTTCTGTATTCACATATTAGTATATTCTAATATGCAAGAAAAAGCGAGGGTGTTTGTAATGCTTTATTATGAATTGAATAAAAAAGGCTTCCACCTTTATGGCGGAAGCCTTACGTTTCAAGACAGGGGATGTAGCGCTTACTTGGTGGCTTTTTGGTCTTTTTTGCAACAAGCGTTGCAGAAGAAGAATTTGTGAGCCAGCGCTGCCAGGGCTGCACCAACGAATGGCGCAACGATGAAGACCCAAACCTGCGATAACGCTTCACCACCAGCAAAAATGGCAGGCGCTAAAGAGCGGGCAGGGTTGACGGAAGTGCCGGTCAAGGGAATACCGATGAGGTGAACTAGGGTCAGGGTGAGACCGATGACCAAACCGCCCATGTGGGAAGTCTTTTCGTCGGAGGTGACGCCGAGGATGGTCATCACGAAGGCAAAGGTCAGGATAACTTCAACCAGGATGGCTCCCCATAAGCCCAAGCCAACGCCACTCAATGCGTTATAGCCATTCGCGCCAAAGCCAGAGAGTTTCTCCGATCCAGAAACAACCAAGCTAAGCAAGCCACTACCAGCCAACGCACCCAAAACCTGGGCGACGACATAGCCGAAGAAATCGGTCAAGCTCATGCCACCTTTAATCAAGACGGCCAATGAGACAGCGGGGTTGACATGCGCACCGGAAATTTTGCCGATGGCATAGGCGACGGCAACGATGGCGAGGCCAAACGCCAGGGCGATACCAACAACGCCGAGGAAGCCGGTTTCAATACCACCGGTGAAACCACCAAGCACGACCGCGGTACCGCAGCCAAAGAAGACCAACACGAGGGTTCCAAAGAATTCTGCTAAATATTTTTTCTTTTTTCTCTCCTAAAATTATTTAATCGTTTAGATGCTTAGATTATACTCTGCGTAAAGCGGGCTAAGCAGCTTTGCATGTATGTTAACGATCAAGGGCACCAAAAGTTGCTGTTTTAGTGGGTGTAACGTCGCTTTCCTTATTCATAGTGGCTGACCCTATCGAGAATGCCTTGCAAATAAGCCAAGGTTACCCCGTAATTGGTCATCGGCACACCTTGCTCCTCAGCCAGTGCCACCCGCTGCATAACCGCTCGGCGGTTGACCATGCAGCTGCCACATTGGATAATCAGGTCATATTGACTGAGATTATCCGGGAAATCATGGCCACGCACAAAACCAAACTGCAACCCTTCGCCAAAGCGCTTTTTGAGCATCATCGGGATTTTGACCGTGCCGATATCTTCCTCAATCGGAGCATGTGTGCATGCTTCTGCAATCAAAATACGACTGTTTGGTTTTAGGGCTTCAATCGCCTTTGCCGAGGACACAAAATAGCGCAAATCGCCTTTGTAGCCGGCAAAAAGGATTGAAAAACTGCTAAGCTTCGTCCCTTCTGGCACCAGCGGATAGACTTTTTCGAAGACCTGCGAGTCGGTGATGATGACATCTGGCGCTTTGCTCAAGCCTGCCAGGCAATCGGCGAGCTGTTCGGGTTGAACCACCAGTGTGATGCAGCCACGGTCGAGCAATTCGCGGATGGTTTGCAC
>CAZUZM010000099.1:0-5089 GCA_964624615.1 uncultured Anaerolineaceae bacterium | reverse complement strand
ACCGACCCGTCGTAGTCGAATACGTACCATCGAATATTTACTCCTTAAATCTTTTCAATTCGCTTTGGCCCGTGCTCTTGTTAAAGGTTGAGAGAATGCTGAAGGGGCATTTCCTTCTCCTCAAGCTCAGGATTAACCAAATAACTTATCAATATTACCACGGTTTCCAGGTTTTTGAAACCTTTTCATAAGGTTTTGCATATCTCGAAACTGCTTCATTAAACGGTTGACGGCTTGAACATCTTTGCCACATCCGCGGGCAATGCGTCGACGCCTACTGGCGTTCAAAAGTCGTGGATCACGCCGTTCAGCAGGTGTCATAGAATTGATGATGGCCTCAACGCCTTTGAGCTGGCCATCCACTTCACGTGGGTCAACTTGCTTGGCTGCTTGTCCCAGTTGTCCGGGTAACATTCCCATCACCTGCGAAAGCGGACCCATCTTTTTGATTTGTTTCAGTTGCTTGGCAAAATCCTCTAAGGTAAAAGTTCCTTTGAGCATCCGCTCTGCATCTTCAACGGCCATGCCATCAGCGTAAGCCGCTTCGGCTTTTTCAATGAGCCCCAGCATATCACCCATACCCAGAATGCGTCCGCTGATACGCGCCGGATCAAAGACCTCAATCGCGTCCAAACCTTCGCCTGTTCCCAGAAATTTAATGGGAATGCCAGTTACTTCACGAATGGAAATGGCTGCGCCACCTCTGGCATCTCCATCAATTTTAGTAAAGATCAAGCCGGTGATGCGCATGACGTCACGAAAACCTTCAGCAATGTTTAAAGCTTCTTGACCAATCATGGAGTCGATGACCAGCAGAATTTCATTCGCCGGAACCGCTTTTTGGATGCCGTCAATTTCTTGCATCAAAAAATCATCCAGCTGAGAGCGTCCCGCGGTATCAATAATCAAAACCGTATAACCACCCCGTCGGGCTTGTTCGTATGCCTCTTTAGCGATTTTGACGGGTTGGGCGCCGTCCATGGTAAAGACTGGCACATCAATGCGTTGGCCCAGGGTTTGAAGTTGTTTGATAGCAGCCGGCCGATAAATGTCCGCTGCAACCATCATGACACGTTCGCCATCGGCTCGTAATCGTTTGGCAAGTTTGGCAGCTGCAGTCGTTTTACCGGAACCTTGCAAACCGATCATCATCAAAACATGTGGTTTTTCACCACGCAGATTAAGCGGTTCGGCTTGACCCAGGGTCGCAATCAGTTCTTCATTGACAATTTTTACAACCTGTTGAGCGGGATTCAAGGCTTTTGACACTTCAGCGCCAATCGAGCGTTCTTTTACTCGGTTGGTAAAAGAGCGCACAACCGCATAGTTAACATCCGCTTCAAGCAATGCCAGACGAACCTCCCGCAAGGCAATTTCGACATCGTTTTCGGTCAACTTACCCCTTCGGCGCAGGTTGTCAAATACAGCAGTTAGCTTGTCAGATAAACTCTCAAACATGTTGGTCTCCAAAATTCCATGATAACCACAAAATGATACCTTAATTTATACACTATGGCGAATCAACCTTCTGAATGAAACCAAAAGATTGATTCTGTGTTTAAGCATGTAGAAACGAGGTGCATTATGACAAAAGTTGCCATTGTTACTGATAGTACAACAGCCATTTCTGATGATGTTGCAGCTGCCCACAACATAAAGATTGTTCCCCTTAGCGTTAATTGGGACGGGCAAACGCTGAAAGATGGCATTGATATTACTGGCGATGCTTTTTATGAAAGGTTGCCCAAAGCAAAAACCCTACCCACAACATCGCAGCCTAGCCCAGGTGATTTTGCCGCCGCTTATGAATCTTTATTGAGCCAGGGGTATGACATTTTCACACTGGTGCTCTCATCCAAGATTTCAGGAACCTACGATTCCGCTCTTCAAGCGCTGGACCATTTCCCGGGAAAAAACATTCGAGTGATGGATTCCCTCCAAGCCTCCATGCCACTGACCATGGCAGCCATGCGCGTGGCTAAAGCGGCTCAAAAAGGTGCGACACTCCTCGAGGTTGAGAATGTCGCCAAAGACGTTTGTAACCGCGTCAAAACCCTTTTTATTCTCGATACACTTGAATTTCTCCATCGTGGTGGGCGCATTGGTGGCGCGGCTAGGTTCTTAGGTACGGCATTGAACCTTAAGCCTATCCTCACTCTGGAAGACGGGCTCATCGTACCGGTAGGAAAAGTACGCACGTTCAAAAAGGCAGCCGAAAACATTTTTACCATGGCCCAAAAAGACCTCGGACCTGGTGGCAAAATCGACTATCTCGGCCTGGTGACCACCTATGAACCTGGTGTTGAAGCCCAGTTTATTGAAAAAGCTCGGGAACGATTCCACATTAACGAACTTGAAACTGGGCTGATCAGCCCAGTCATCGGCGTGCATGTTGGACCAGGCGCCGTGGGCTTCGTCTACTTGCCAGCCAAATAACTAACGAAAAATCTGATTGAACGTTTTGTTCATCCTCCAGAAAAGCTCCGGTTTGTGCCCGGAGCTTTCAACTTAAGGGCTGCTTTTGTGTAAGAATTGCCTATAAATCCTTCTTCCTTGAGCAAGTAGACTATCTAAACGAAATACATTTGATACAATAGAAGAAAATAAACCAGAAGGGAACAATCTATGAAAACAGCAGAAAAAATTGGTGTTCAAGTCCCCGATTTGCTCCTCCCCAATAAATCTATCAACATGCATAAGTGGGCGGTTATTGCCTGTGACCAATTCACCTCGCAACCCGAATATTGGGAGCGCGTTCGTGAAACCGTGGGTGATGCCCCCTCCACGTTTAAACTCATCCTGCCCGAAGCCTGGCTCGAAAAACCTGAAGCCCCCGCACTCATCAAAACTTCCCAACAAGCCATGCAAGACTACATCGAACAAGGCATTTTCACACCCGCCAAAGGCTTTATGCTGGTTGAGCGCACTGTTGGTGACAAAATTCAAACCGGATTAATTGCCGCCCTCGACCTTGAAACTTACGATTACACCCAAGGTTCAAAAACGCTCATCCGTGCCTCCGAAGGTACGGTCATTGATCGCCTGCCTCCCCGCATGGCTGTGCGCCGTGAAGCTGCTATTGAATCGCCGCATATCCTGGTCCTTTTTGACGACCCTGAAAACCTTGTCTTCAAAGACATTCTGGCCAAAAAAGCTGATATTCCCTTAGCTTATGACTTTGACCTGATGGAAGGCAGTGGCCACATCACCGGTCATTTTGTTGACCAACCGGAGCTGATCGATTCGGTCATTGAAGGTTTAGCTTCGCTGATTGAACCTGCAAGCTACGCGAAAAAGTATGACATTCCCGAAGGCACACCCCCAATGCTCTTTGCCATGGGTGATGGTAACCACAGCCTGGCAACTGCCAAAGCCATTTGGGAAGAAGTGAAACCCGAAGTCGGCATGGATCACCCTGCCCGTTACGCCCTGGTTGAGCTGGTCAATATTCACGATGTTTCCTTGCAATTTGAAGCCATCCACCGTGTGATGTTCAATGCTGGCACCTTGAAGCAAGATCTTGTCCAACACTTTGGCAGCGACATCAAACTGACCGTTGTCGATACCATGGACGAACTGGTCCAGGAAGTCACAGAAGTTGTAGCTCCCCACCAGCGCTTTGGTTTGATTGATGCAGGTGGCTTTACCGTGGCTGAACTCACCAAACCTGCCCACGCTTTATCGGTTGGCAATGTTCAGGAATATCTCGACCCATGGCTCAAAGCCCACCCTGAAACCCAGATTGACTACGTGCACGGTGATGACATCACCCGTGAACTCAGCCAACAAGTTGGTAACCTGGGTATTTACCTGCCCTCTATTACCAAAGACACGCTTTTCAAGTCAATCATCCTGGATGGCGCTTTACCCCGCAAGACCTTCTCGATGAACCACGCCCACGACAAGCGTTTCTACCTGGAATGCCGCAAGATTCGCTAGCGATATCTTGACAATACGAACATTTGTGCTAACATTAACTAACGAGTAACAAACACGGAGAATGCCCATGGCAAAAAAACCTACCCCTAAATCTAGTAACCCGGATGGCATGGAAGAAGCCAAAAAGGCCGTCCTTGACCGCGCCTTGCATGACATTGTCAAACGCTACGGCGAAGGCAGCATCATGCGCCTTGGTGAAGCCCATCAAATGAAAGTGGAGGTCATCCCCACCGGCTCTTTGTCACTTGACCTTGCCTTGGGTGTTGGTGGCATTCCCAAGGGCCGCATCAGCGAAATCTTCGGTCCCGAATCATCCGGCAAAACCACATTGTGTCAACATATAGTTGCCGAATGTCAGGCCCAAGGCGGTACAGCGGCTTTCATTGACATGGAGCACGCCCTTGACCCAGTCTATGCCGCCAAATGTGGTGTCAACATTGACGAACTGCTCATCTCTCAACCCGATACAGGCGAACAAGCGCTTGAGATTGCCGAAACCCTGGTACGTTCCGGCGCGGTGGACTTGGTGGTCATTGACTCGGTTGCCGCCCTCGTTCCGCGTTCAGAAATCGAAGGGGATATGGGTGACCCCACAATGGGTGTGCAAGCCCGTTTGATGTCCCAGGCTCTGCGCAAACTGGGCGGTGCCATCAGCCAGACCAAAACCTCGCTAATTTTCACCAACCAACTGCGCCAAAAAATCGGTAGCATGTTCGGCAACCCCGAAACAACCACCGGTGGTCAAGCACTCAAATTCTACGCTTCCATCCGCCTGGATGTACGCCGTGTGCAATCCATCAAAGCCGGTGCCGAAATTATCGGCAACCGTGTACGTGTGCGCGTGGTCAAGAACAAAGTTTCTGCGCCATTCCGTGCGGCTGAATTTGACATCATGTACAACGAAGGCATCTCCAAATCCGGTGATATTCTTGATCTGGCAACCAGCATGGAAGTCATCGACAAGCGCGGTTCTTTCTATTCCTACAAAGAACAACGCCTGGGTCAGGGACGCGAAGCCTCCAAGCTCTTCTTGATGCAAAACCCTGAAATCATGAAGGAAATCGAGATGACCGTGCGTAGCCTGGCAGATGAAGAACTCATGACCGGTGCCTTCGACCCTGAGGAAGAAAACGTCGACAGCGAAGAATAG
>CAZUZM010000098.1:4387-5135 GCA_964624615.1 uncultured Anaerolineaceae bacterium | reverse complement strand
CTGGTGCAAAGCTTTTAGGTGACGATCCTGCAGAGGGTTACGCCTACCCCGGCGCAAAACTCTCTTATGTCTTTGAGGACCTTGACGACCAGGATTTTATGGTGGAGCTATTGAGAGCCACCTGGCAAGAGCTGCCTTTTCCAAAGCCTAAGAAGGTGAAGGTAAAAAAGCAGGATAATAAGTAAGTGATTTTGGATTATGTGTTCGACTAGCTTTTGTCCTTCCAATTAGCAGCCAGGCTAACCACCCCAAAAGACCCACACCCTTTAATCCCCCTCCCACCGCTTCGCTGGAGGGGGCAAACGATTATTCGCCCTCTCCTTGGGACTGCTTGTGTGCCGAGGTTCTTTTGCGATGCATTAGGGGTAGGGGTGCTGCTTGCGTGCGGAGTGCTTTTCGAGGCGTGGGTCTTTTATTCATATAGCACACAAAATAAAAGAAACGCGCATGTACTAATACATAGATTCTAAAAAATTCACCGATTCAGTCCGTGTCCTATTCTTTCCTCAATAACAAGCTTCATCTCTTCACACACTGCACCGAAAGCCTCATAAACATCGCTATTCGTAAAACGATTGGCATGGATACCCATGCTATTCAAATATTCAGTTCTTACTCGATCTCCCTTAATATGTTCGTCTTCAGTATGTTAACTTCCATCAACCTCAATAGCTAGCTTAGCTTGATGACAATAGAAATCAACAACGTACTGACCAATCACTTTTTGACGATGGGATGGAATTGAGAA
>CAZUZM010000098.1:2478-4377 GCA_964624615.1 uncultured Anaerolineaceae bacterium | reverse complement strand
AAGACCAAAGTCCTTTGAAAGCTTATCAACGACATCATGAGTGTAATGGTTTTCACCATCCGATGCGATTAATAATAACGGTAACATCAAGGTTTGATAATCTGGAATAGCCATTCTCTCTCCTAATCTAATACTCTCGCGCTGCCACCCGACCTGGCAACAATAACATTTTTGACTCCGGGCATCTTTTTAAGCACTGCCAATGCAAAAGCCATTTCGTTTTCCAAAGCAATCACATGCACATTCGGACCGGCATCGACTGTTGTACACAAGGCATGCCCTTGTTTACGCCAATGCAAAACCTGCCACAAGACCTGCTCAGTGACTGCCGTCCAATAATGCAAAGCAGGCGTGCTGGTGCGCATCACGGCATGCATCCAGTTTGAATCCAGTTCCACCATTTCTGCAAAGGTCTCAAAATCACGCGCCAAAACCGCCGCTTTACAGCGTGCCATGCGCTCTGGCACACCCTCAACCCGCAAAGCATTCAACGGCGAACTATGCGCCAGCGTGTGACCTGCCGTTGAGCCGGTTTTCTTGTGGCCTTCCTCAATAATGACAACCAAATCCACCAAATCCCAGTGGTCCGGGCTGGCAAAGCTCTCAGCGTAACTACTTTGGTCATCCTCACCCACATGCCATTCGACAAACCCGCTGGGAACTGAGCGCGACGCTGAGCCCGAGCCCAAACGCGCCAGACGTGAAAGTTGCGCCTCGGTCAAATCAAGGCCCAAGGCCGCGCTTCCTGCCATCGCTAATGCTGCAAAAGCAGAAGCTGAGGAAGCAATGCCCGCCCCAGCCGGGAAATTATTCCTGCTCTCCACCGATGCGTAGACCTGCTGGCCAATCATGCCCCTCAAATGATCCAAAAAAGCCGAAACACGCGCCAAACCAGCACCTTCAACTGGCTCGCCATTCAACACAAATCGATCACAGTTTTTTACCACATCAAAAGTGACTTTGGTAAGCGTTTCAAGCCCTGACAAATTCATCGAAAGCGAACCCGTCAAAGGCAACCTTAAAGAATCATCACGATTGCCCCAATACTTGATAAATGCAATGTTGGGGTGCGCTAAAGCTGTCGCAGTTCGGGTTGGCTTGTTAAAAAAGGGCGAATTTTTCATAGACCTATTATACCCGTTGCTGATCGCTATTTCAGTGAAGAGCGACCATCCTGCATTATTGACGAAACTAAAAAAGATTATAATGAAGTGCAAGGATAAGCTGCAAGCTGATTATCTTATAGCTCGCCCTGTTACGTCTTTAATGATCATTCCTTATTTGGAGGGAAAAATGAAAATCAAGCCATTCCTTTTTGCAATCTTTATGAGCTTCCTTTTAATCATCTCTCTAACATCCTGTGGTTTAATAACCGCCATGCGAGAAAAAGCTGAAAGCTTGGAACAAGTCAATGAAGGGAGCCTCCCTGAAACAGAACCCAAAGATACAGACAAAGAACCCGAGCCTGTCGAGTCAAGCAATGAACCCGCTCAGCCAGACCCACAAGAACCTATCAGTCCAGAACCCCAAACTGAAACCCATGATGATGACACAGAAGACCCGGAACCATCCGGAAAAGAATTTCGCTATTTGGGCTTAAGCTTCAGCATCCCTGCTGGATTGGATTATGAAGTAAGTGTTGAAGAAGTTGATGAAGTCGAAGATCCGGACGAATTGTTCCCTGGCCAAATCGGCGCTGCTCACATTATCTTCCATCTCAACCCACAAACACCAGCTGAGCGTTTCATGAAACCGAAGATTATTGTTTTCCCCATGGATAGTTTCAAACGCGTCTACAAAACTTGGCAACCATACTTTGAAACACTCAAGCAATTGAGCATAAGAGGTGATTTTAGTGGCTATAGTCCACTTGAGCCACTTCCTTTCCCACCCATTTTT
>CAZUZM010000098.1:0-2378 GCA_964624615.1 uncultured Anaerolineaceae bacterium | reverse complement strand
CCATTTTTGCTCACCGCCTAACCTTTCTCAACGAAGGTGATTAAGGTATGATTATGGCATGTTTATACCAACCACCCCCGAAGAACTTAAAAAGCTCGGATGGGAAAGCCTTGATGTCATCCTGATCAGCGGTGATGCCTATATTGACAGCGCCTATAGTGGCGTTGCCCTTATCGGTCACCAACTGATTCGCGCCGGCTACAAAACCGGCATCATCGCCCAACCAGATATGAGCAAGCCCAACGACCTTACGCGCTTGGGTCTCCCACGCCTCTTTTGGGGTGTGACCGCCGGCATGGTCGACTCGATGGTTGCCAATACCACCGCACTCGGCAAACCACGCCGTATGGACGATAACACGCCCGGAGGGATGAATACCAAACGCCCTAATCGCGCCACAATCGCCTATACCAACTTAATTCGCCGTTGGATCAAGAACCCGGCACCCATCGTCCTTGGTGGCATCGAAGCATCTTTGCGTCGTGTCGCCCATTATGACTATTGGTCTGACGGACTGCGACGCCCCATCCTGCTGGATGCCAAGGCGGATTACCTGCTCTACGGCATGGCAGAAAAAAGCATCGTCGAACTTGCCGAAACCCTCAAGATGCGTGGCGACCCACGCAGCATCCGTGGTTTGTGTTACCTTAGCCCCACTGTGCCCAAAGACTATATCGAGCTTCCTAGCTTTGAAGCCTGTGAACTTAATAAACAAAAGTTCGTAGAAATGTTCAACATGTTCTATCAGAACAATGACCCCATTACAGCTAAGGGACTCGCTCAAAAATCCGGCAATCGCTACGTCATCCAAAACCCGCCAGCCATGCCGCTGACCACAGAAGAAATGGACGCCGTCTACGGTGCTGGTTTCGAAAACGCGGTTCATCCTTATTACGCCGCTATGGGCAGTGTGCGCGCCATGGACACCATCCGCAACTCCATCATCACCCACCGCGGCTGTTATGGCGAGTGTAACTTCTGTGCCATTGCGTCCCATGAAGGACGCCATATCAGCTGGCGTTCTAAAGAATCCATTCTGGAAGAAGCCCAAAAACTGACCATGAGTCGCGATTTTCGTGGCATTATCCATGACCTTTCAGGTCCTACCGCCAATATGTACGGTTATGACTGTGGCATCAAAGGTAAAAAAGGCGCGTGTGGCGATCGCAGTTGCATTTACCCTGAAGTTTGCCCAAGTCTGAAGCTAACCCACCAACCCCATTTGGAGCTTTTGCGCGAAATTCGCGAACTACCTGGCGTCCGCCGGGTTTTTGTCGGCTCTGGCATTCGCCACGACATGGTCATGGCCGATAAAGAACACGGCCGTGAATACATCCATGAGCTGGCTGGGCATCATGTTTCAGGACAGCTGAAACTGGCTCCGGAACATTCCCAGTCCGAAGTGCTCGACAAGATGCACAAACCCAACACCGATGCCCTCTTGGCATTCAAGGAATCCTTTGAATTTGAAAGCAAAGAGCACGGTTTTGAACAATACCTAACCTATTACATCATCGCCGCTCACCCTGGTTGCACCAAAGAGCATATGATCGAATTGCAAAACTTCGCTTCATCATCCCTGGGCGTCCTCCCTGAGCAGGTTCAGATTTTCACGCCAACACCTTCCACCTATTCCAGTTTGATGTATTACACCGAAATGGATCCCTTTACCGGTGAGAAAGTCTTTGTCGAGAAGACCGATACGGGCAAAATGCAACAAAAAGCCTTGATAACTGGGTGGCGTGGCAAGCAATCCCGCGAGATGGGTGAACGCTCCTCCCGTTCGAGTGAGCGCTCTGCTCCTCGCAAGCCGCGGAGTGACGCGCCTAAGCGCGAAACCCGTGTGGTGACGGATGAATCGGGTCATTTCTTTATGAATCGCAAACCCGAAGGCTGGGTAGACCGAAAGCCAAAAGATCGGAAACCCAGATGGGGCAGTGAAGAACACCCCCGTCGTGAAGATGGCGACCGTCCACCTCGTGAACGTCGTCCTTACGACCCCGACCGTAAACCACGGCGTGAAGACGGTGATAGACTGCCCTTCGAGCGTCGACCCTACGACCCCGACCGTAAACCAAGGCGTGAAGATGGTGACAGACCACCCTTCGAGCGTCGACCCTACGACCCCGACCGCAAACCAAGACAGGAAGGTGGTGACAGACCACCTTTCGAGCGTCGACCCTACAACCCTGATCGTAAACCACGACGGGAAGGTGGTGACAGACCACCTTTCGAGCGTCGACCATACGACCTCGACCGCAAACCACGACGGGAAGGTGGTGACAGACCACCTTTCGAGCGTCGACCATACGACCTCGACCGCAAACCACGACGGGAAGGTGGTGACAGACCACCTTTCGAGCGTCGACCATACGACC
>CAZUZM010000097.1:1730-5144 GCA_964624615.1 uncultured Anaerolineaceae bacterium | reverse complement strand
TTCTTCCTCATATTTAACCAGTTTGCCGTTATCAACCTGAAACCCCATTTTTCCGCCTTTTCTATTTATGGAAGTGATTTATTTATTTAACATTTCTGGTCAATCAATCTTCTTAGCCAGAAAAGCATTGAGACAATCCTCACCAAAATTATACCACCAAAAGCAGTTTGTGCTCCATCATATTATTTTTTTTGTTTGGTGTAGTAGCAGTTTAGTGGACATTACGGCCTTTCTTGTGAATTGTTATTTTAGTGTTTATCAAGGGTTCGGAAACTGGGGAAGACTTGTCATGTTAAAAAAGCATAACCAAAGGAGAGGTTTTTTATGTAATTTATAGTTTTTGGTATAGAAAAGTTAGAGGGCAAATGTAGCGTGGGAAAAAGTTATTAAATTCTAATGACTCACTTTATACATGAAATACATGAAAGTGAAAAGCTAGATAAACGATTATAGCCAGCTTCACCTGTCAAGAAATTTAGCTTTTTTATCCCAAATCCCAAATGAATACGCTGCAAGTTTGGTGTAAAATTGATAAAGACTAACATGCCTCTTGGACGAATTTAGGGGGCAGGTCATTCTCAAGGCATAAACAGTGGTTTTTTTCAACCTCTTTAAAGTAATTGTTAAGTGGAATGTTGTTTTGGGTTTTTCTAAAGCATTCTGGACAATAATAAAAAAGGAGAGTAATCTATGTTTTACATATCATACACCAAAGATTTTTGGGTAGACACCCCGGGACTAAAGGAAATGCATTACATTTCTTGGGCACAAATAGGATTAACATTCCCAAGAGAAATCCTTGCTCATGCCCTAAACAAAAAGTGGTATGAAGTTGAAAACCAATTTCATTTAATAAATATGAAGAACAAGACTGTGTGCTTTTATCCAGAGCATAATATTACTTTGATGCCAAATGATGGCTGGGAGATAGATGAAGTTATTTACAAACATTTTAATGAAGCATTAAAATTCCAAAACTTGCATGTAAAAGCAAGAACCGTAGTGTTTGACATGCGAAGTTACAGATACTTTGGTCCAAACTCTAAATACCAAAACGCTCTTGAGTATGTGAATATGATTAAGAATAGTTATAGATTAACAAAGTATTTTGGGGAAGGTGAGGATTGGTGGGTTTTGCCATCAGAAGACTTCATTGATGTAGAAAATCACGGAGGAAGGTTTTATAGTTTCAAGAAAGACATTGTGGATACAACACCCTTCTTGCATGAATGACCATCTGACTTGAGTTTTGGTCCAATCATGTATTATCTGTTACCGCATAGGTATACAGAAAGTAAAAAACCCCAGTGACATACTTGTAGTGTTGTAATATTTGTGCAAACCTGTTTTTAATATCATTTTGATATAAACGTACCGGTACACAATCTCCGAAGGATAGGGTCAGTTGCGCCAAAGTGTCGCACCAGGATTATCCCATTTTGCCCCTTTCCGTTTACAATTAACCACCTATGAAAAACAAAGCCCATCTTGCTGCGACGTTACAGGCCTTGTTGGTCACGTTTTTGTGGTCGACGTCTTTAATCCTCATCAAACTTTACATCAACGAGATTCCACCCCTTCTTTTCGCGGGTTTACGCTACGCCATCGCCGTCATTCTGCTCGCCCCAGCGCTCTGGCGCTACCGTGCGGACATCAAAGCCCTCAGCAAACATGATTGGCTGATGCTTTTCATTCTGGGCGTGGTCTATTATGCCATCACCCAAGGTGCACAATTCATCTCCCTCAAATATGTCGACATGGTGACCATCAGCCTCATCCTCACTTTCACGTCACCCCTGGTCGCTTTCATCGGCATCCTTTTCCTCAAGGAGCCAGTTCTGCCCCAACAATGGACCGGAACAATTATTTTCATGGTTGGTGTCTTCATCTATTTCTCTCAAAAAACGTTGTCAACTCTGAGCCTGTTTGGCATTGCCATGGTCTTACTCTCCCTCATTTCAAATAGTACAGGCACCGTTTTAGGGCGCTATGCCAACCGGGGGCAAAAGCATAATGCCCTGGTGGTGACCGGCATTAGCATGTTTTTTGGGGCGATTTTACTTTTGGGAACCGGGTTGGGCCTGCACGGCATGCCCAGGTTTGAGTTCAAATCGTGGTTGGTTATTTTCTATGTGGCATCGGTCAACACTGCGTTTGCTTTTTGGCTTTGGAACCACAGCATGCGTACCCTCAGCGCGATGGAATCGAGCATTATCAACAACACCATGCTCATTCAAATCAGTGTGCTTTCCTGGATTTTCCTGGATGAGCGCATCACTCTAATCGAAGGTATAGGCCTCGCCATCGCCATCATCGGCGTCTTTTTGGTAAGTGTGCGATTCAAAAAACCTGCTCAAAAGGAAAAGATAGCCTCAGCCTGAGCGACGCTCAGTTTTGGCAATATCTTCAACCCCGCGCGGCGAGTTTGGCTTTGAGTCTTGTTTTGAACGATTGTAATTCCGGTACGCCTAAAACTGCGACCATGATTCCGTAGGCTATCAACCCCAAAACGCTGGCGCCAAGCAACACGATATATTTTGACATGCCACCCATCAGATGAAGCCACAGCACGATGACGCCACCCATCACGGCAGACGCTGCCAGGGACTTCCAAATCGCGTTGAACAGCGATTTCCCTTCCAGACCATCCAGGCGTTTTCGTAAAATCAACACCAAAACGATACTTTCCAAGGCGGTTGCCACGGAGTTTGCCAAGGCCAAACCACCATGAGGCATAACCTTGAACAACCGCACAAACAAGAAAGACAGACCAATATTGAGGCTCATTGCCAAAACGCCTACAATCACCGGCGTCTTGGTATCTTGCATGGCGTAATAGCCGCGGCTGAGCACCTCCACCAAACAGTGCCCCACCAAACCGGCAACATACCAAAGCAGTGCCCAACTGACCATTGCCGTGGAATGCGCGTCAAAATTGCCCCGTTCATAAATGACCTGTACCAAGGGCACCCGCAACAGAATCATTGCAATTGTTGCTGGAATCGCCAAGAGCATGACCGCGCGGATAATGCCTGCCAGGGTTTTCTTGAAGGCGTCAAACTGGCCCATCTCATATTGTGCCGAAAGCGTGGGCAGCGATGCCGTCCCAGCGCTTTGGGCAATGGCTGCCTGGGGCATGAGCATCAGCGTGAATGCCCAGGTGACGGCGCTGGCAGCCCCTGCGCCAAGGCTTAAACCAATAATGGTATTCGCCACGAAATTGAGTTGCACAACGCTGGCACCCAAAATGCGCGGTCCCATCAGCTTAAAGACCTGGCGCGTGGCTTTATTCTTTAAGCCTTCAGAGATGAAGTATTTGCGTTTCGGCAATCGCAACAAGGTCGGCGTCTGTAGGATAAAGTGTCCCACCGCACCGATTACCGTGCCATAAGCCAAACGGTCGATGCCCATCGA
>CAZUZM010000097.1:0-1630 GCA_964624615.1 uncultured Anaerolineaceae bacterium | reverse complement strand
AGCTTTTTAGCTTCTTCCCAAAGCGCGTCCATTTCTTCAAAGGTTAAATCGCTTAAGTTCTTACCTTTCAGCCGGGCGAAGTCTTCGATATGCGAAAAGCGTTTTTTGAAGCGCTGGTTGGTACCGCGCAAAGCGTTTTCGGGGTCTACTTCAAACCATCGCAGAAGATTGACCACAGCAAACAAAACATCACCGCCCTCTTTTTCACGTTCTTCTGGGCTATCGGCGGCTTTGAGTTCGGCTAACTCTTCATGTATTTTATCAATAACTGGCTCAATCGTCTTCCAATCAAAGCCCACCCGGGCGGCTTTTCGCTGAATTTGTTCCGACTGGCTTAAAGCTGGAGCAACACCGGGAACACTGTCTAAGAGCCCTTGAGGCTTCTCTTGATGGTCCTTGCGCTCTTTTGCTTTGATCTTTTCCCAGTTTTTCAAAACGGTATCCACCGAGTCGACATCCAGGCCGGCAAACACATGCGGATGGCGTCTTCTCAATTTATTATTGATGCCACTCAATACATGTGTCATCGTAAAATCTTCGTTTTCGGTGGCAATTTGGGCGTGTAAGACAATTTGTAACATCAGATCACCCAATTCTTCACAAAGGTGGTCGGGGTCTTCTTCGTCCAAAGCCTCCAAAGTTTCATAGGCTTCTTCAAGCAGATGTTGCCGCAAACTCAAGTGCGTTTGCTCACGATCCCAAGGGCAACCTCCCGGCGCGCGTAGTTTTGCGATGACTTCTTGCAGGTCCTCAAAAGCGGTTACCTCATCCCGTGCGGGCAGATAAAGCGTGCTTAGCATCCCCAGGTGAATAGACTGGTCGATAGCATATAAAGGTAAGGTCTCAATAATCTCTTCAGGGGTACCCACGTTGTGAAGCAATTTGACTTCAAAATCGTCCGGATAATTATTCATCAAGGTCAGCTTCAACTCAGAAGCCTCAAACTGGCTACCCAACTGACTAATAATTGCCGGCATTGAGGGCGGAAAAGGCGGCATCAATAAACTGCCTACATGCAGACCATCCAATAGCGCAGTTTGTGGCAAGAGATCGATGCCCAAGGCGGTGCACATCGGCTCGATGTAGCTCAAACCATCTACAACACGCACGGGCACATCGCTGCCTGCCAGAGCCTTGATCACACGTGAGACGGTTTCCTCACCGATAAAAGGGCTTCCGGGCACGCCATAATAAAGACCCTGCGGGCGATTGGCAAGCTCAACGAGCTGAGCCACAATAGCGTCCAAAACAACTTCCAAATCATCATGGCTTTCATACAGTGTGTCAAAACTCTTGACCGCTACGCTTTCGGGCAGGTCGGCACACACGGGGTGGAGGGCACTGCGCAAATAAAGCTCTTCACAGTTTTGTAGGATATCCCAGGCTTCGCGGGTCAGATAATTTGCTCCAGCGGGACCTAACCCAAGGATGATGATGCCTTTTTTCTGCATGTTTTATTCCTCACAAATAACGCTTAAAGATAATTAAGTAAAGGCTGTCCACACAAAGGTGGCAGCCTTTTTTTTCAAAATAGGTTGGACAGGCAGACAAAGCTGAACCTGTTCCAGACAACAAACTAACGCTTGGTGTAGGTAGGAGCCTTGCGAGCGCGTTTGAGACCTGGCTTCTT
>CAZUZM010000096.1:0-5217 GCA_964624615.1 uncultured Anaerolineaceae bacterium | reverse complement strand
CGTGCCAAAAGCTCCATCACGCTAAAAGGCTTGGCGATATAATCATCCGCGCCCATATCAAGGCCAATCACTTTGTCGTACTCTCCACCCAAAGCGGTGAGCATAATGACCGGAATGTCTTTTGTTTCCGTTTTGGCTTTGAGCATCTTTAAAAGCGCTAAACCACTCTCGCCAGGCAACATAATATCCAGAATTATGAGCTCGGGTGCCTTTTCTGCAACAACATCCAACAAGGTACTGCCGTTTTCAAAAAGGCGGGTCTCGTAGCCTTCTTTTTGAAGTGCGTAGGCTAAAAGCTCTCTGATGGAGGGGTCGTCTTCAACACAATAAATCATCTCATCGTCCTCTATTGTTCCTGGTCGCCTTTGATTGAAAAAATGACCCACCGCGCAATCCTTTCGGTGTTATCACCAATCCGTTCAAGGTACTTGGTAATCTGCATGGTGTCAATCAGGTTTTTGTAATGACCGGTTTCGGTGCGGATGCGGTCGGCAATTTCGTCCATCACGGTGTCAAAAAGCGCGTCCACTTCGTTATCGCTGGCGATGACCTGGTTGGCCAAATCAACATCATTTTCGATAAAAGAGTCCAAGCTCCGTTTGAGCATCAACATCACCTTGGCGTTCATTTCCCTTAGATGGGTAATGGCAAAAGTGTTATTGATGGGGTCAATAAAATCAAGCAACTCGACGATTTCTATAAAATGTTCGCCGATGCGCTGCAAGCTGTTGGCAATTTTGAGTGATGAGGATATGAAGCGCAAATCCCGTGCGACCGGCTGCTGGGTGCTCATAATGCGTAAGCAGTCGTTTTCGATGACGCGTTCTTTTGAGCGTATGGTGGCTTCTTCGTGCACCAATTGCATCACAGCTTCGTAATCGCCCTCCACAAAGGCTTTTTGTAAGGTGCGCCCCATCGTCTCGATGTAAGAGCCGAAGAGAATAACTTCAGCCTTGAGATCTTCCAATTCTTTAAAGTATTTCGCTCTCATTCTTTACCTGCTATCCAAAACGACCGGTAATGTAGTTCTCGGTGCGTTCATCTTTGGGGTATGAAAAAATGTGCCCGGTTTCACCGGTTTCGATAATCTCACCGGTCAGGAAAAAGGCGGTTTTATCAGAAATACGGGCAGCCTGTTGCATGTTGTGCGTCACTATCACAATAGTATACTTTTCTTTCAAAGTGTTTACCAAATCTTCAATCTTACTGGTAGAAATGGGGTCAAGCGCAGAGGTTGGCTCGTCCATCAGCAAGATTTCAGGTTCCACCGCCAAGGCGCGGGCAATGCACAAACGCTGCTGTTGACCGCCACTGATCATCAAGGCACTCTTTTTGAGTTCGTCCTTGAGCTCATCCCAAACCGCAGCTTTGCGCAAGCTGTCTTCTACAATATCATCCAAACGCGCGCGATTGCGAATACCATGCACGCGAGGACCATAGGCGATGTTGTCATAGATGCTCATTGGGAATGGATTAGGCGTTTGGAAAACCATACCAACTTTTTTGCGCAGCGTGTTCACATCCACATTTGGCGCATAGATGTCATTGCCGTCAATGCGGATATCGCCGGTAATCTTACAGCTTTCAACCAGGTCGTTCATGCGGTTGAGGGATTTTAGCAAGGTGGATTTGCCACAGCCACTGGGACCAATGAACGCCATAATCTCGTTAGCCTGGATATCCAGGTTCGCTTTCTTGATGGCTTGAAAGTTACCATAAAACAAATCCATGTTTTTGATTTCAATTTTCGGTGTCATATTAAGCTTTATTAACCCATTTACTTAGTTTAGTGGATAGTCGATTGATGATCAGTACGATAAGAAGCAGAATAAGTGCGGTGGCAAAAGCCTCTTTGACATGGAAGGCTTCGGACGAGAGCACATACATATGTAATGCCAGCGTTCGCCCAGACTCGGTCAAGCGTGTGGGCACCTGGGACATCGTGCCCAGGGTAAAGATAAACGCCGCCGTTTCACCCACAATACGTCCAATCGAGAGGATGACGCCCGCCAATATACCCGGCATGGCCACCGGCAAGCAAACTTTGGTGATCGTCTGCAGCTTAGTTGCCCCAAGTCCCAAACTAGCCTGTTTGAGCAGTGGGTCAACTGAAAGCAGGGCTTCTTCAGTCGTGCGGATAATCAGTGGCAGCACCATAATCGCCGCAGTCAAGGCGCCAGCAATCAGCGAATAGGACCACTGAAGCCGGAACACAAAGAACAGCATGCCAAACAGACCATAAACAATGGAGGGGATACCAGCCAATGTTTCTGTCGCCAAACGAATGGCAATGACCACCTTGCTCTGCTGTCGCGCGTATTCTGTAAGGTAGATGCCGGTAAGTACACCAAACGGAATGGCAATGACGAGGACCAGCACAATGAGCATCAAGGTAGTCATCATTGCCGGCACCAAGGATTGGTTGTCGCTGGTGTATTTCCAGGCAAACATATCCCAGGAAAGTCCGGGAATGCCGCGCACTACCACGTAGCCAACCATGATGAGAAAGATGCTCACCGTTAGAACCGCCGAGGCTTTGACCAAGCCACGTAAGACTTTACTCATGGTCACCTCGTCGTTTTACAATAAAAAAGATCAGGTTGATGATGAGAATAAAAATGAATAAGACCATCGCGGTGGCAATGAGCGCTTGGCGGTGTTCCATACCGGCATAGCCCATTTCGAGCACGATATTGGTGGTGAGCGTGCGCACACCGTCAGTTAAAGCTTTGGGGATGCGCGCTTGGTTGCCGGCAATCAGGTAGACTGCCATGGTTTCCCCAATCGCCCTGCCAATGCCTAAAATGACCGAGGATAAAATGCCTGATTTTGCCGCTGGGACCATGGTCTTAAAGATGCTGATCTCTTTAGTCGTGCCCAGGGCAACACTGCCTTGGTAGTAACGCTTTGGTACAGCATTGAGGCTGGCTTCGGAAATGCTGATGATGGTGGGCAAAATCATAATGCCCAGTAAAACTGAGGCGGTGATGATGTTCATGCCTGTGCCACCAAACACCGCTTTGCTTAGCGGAACCATTAGCTGTAGCGCAAAAAAACCATAAATGATCGAAGGCACGCTTGCCATCAAACTTACCGCTGACTGGAAGAGGTTTTTCAACTTTCCGGTTGCATAAAAAGAGAGATAAACCGCTGACAAAATGCCAATCGGCGCGCCAACCAGGCTGGCACCAATCGTCAGGGCAAAGGAGCCCACAATCATCGGAAAGATTCCGTATTGCTGTGGAGAGTTGATGGGGCTCCATTTTTGCCCGAAGAGAAAAGCCTTCAGCCCGTATTCTTTTATAAAAGGAATACCCGAGCTGAAGACAAAATACATGATGAGAAAGAGCGCTAAGATAGAGCTTAGCGCTGCCAGCAGGAAAACCGCTTTCATAAACTTTTCGCGGGTTTCCGGCCGTCTCAATATGGCGGTTTTACTTAACAAGGTTCCAATCCCGAAGGTCGCCAACAAAGATTTGCTTGACCTGGTCCATGCTGATGGACTTGATGGTGCTGTCTTTGTGGACAATCACTGCGATACCGTCAATGGCGATGACTTTGTGTTCCATTTCGGCTTTTTCATCGTCTTTAAGCTCGCGGGAAGCCATGCCCAGTTGGCTGACACCTTGCATGGTGGATTGCATACCCGCGGAGGAACCAGTGGACTGAATTTCAATCTTGACGTCTGGGTTGATGGCATTGTAAGCTTCGACCAGCTTTTCCATAACCGGGGTCACCGAGGTGGAGCCTGCAACAACGACCGTTCCAGTCGCTTTTCCGCCGGTAAACGGCTGGCCAGCTGCTGCAGAGATGTAACCGCGATCTTCAACAATCTTTTGACCTTCTTGAGACATTATGAAATCAAGCAGGTCTTGGGCGGCTTCGTCCAAACCGGCTTTATAAGCAACATTGAAAGGACGTGCAATTTTATAGCTGCCGTTCTTCACATTTTCGGCTGTGGCTTCAACGCCATCAATTTGCAACGCTTTGACGGTGTCGTTGAGAGAACCGAGAGAGATGTAACCAATGGCTTTGGTTTCGTTGGCCACAGTCATCATGACGCCGTTAGTACCGTTTTGGATAATGGCTTCTTCGAATGTTTTGTCGACCTTGTTGCCCTCAGCGTCTTTGGCTTCAACACCGGTCAATTCAACAAAAGCGCCACGGGTGCCTGAACCTTCTTCACGGGAAACAACCACGATTTCGAGGGGTTTGCTGGATTCTTCGGGCTTTTGGTGATTGTTGCTGGGTGTTGTGCCGGTTTGGGTGCACGCACTAACGGCAAGCATCAGCGCCACCAACAATAAAAAGATTGAACTAAGTTTTTTCATTAAGTTTTCTACTCCTGTTTTTTCAATTACGCATGCATTGTAAAGGTCGGGTATTTCCTGCGTATCTTGACTTTGTAAAGTTCTTGTAAAGTCTCAAGGTTTTTCCTATTTGTAAATTTCCTATTCCATCAGCCCTGCGGTGAGACACCGAGGGCATCATTCTTTTCTCAAGGGCTTCATCCTTTCACATTGAGGGCATGAGAAAGAAATCGTTTTCAGCAACAAGCTTTCCATCATGCCCTGAAAAAATTAATGTATAATTTCCCCAACTTGGAAAACAAAGCGCCCGGCTCCTAAAGGGAGTGACGAGGTGGGAGGTTTCTTCCCGCAAGGGAAGACTAAGCGGCTAAGCCCGCGAAAATCGAAAGATCGGCGGATGCCTCCAGGACGACCATCCTTTTTCCAGAATCAATCATCG
The DNA here is from genome assembly GCA_964624615.1 of uncultured Anaerolineaceae bacterium. Classification (GTDB taxonomy): domain Bacteria; phylum Chloroflexota; class Anaerolineae; order Anaerolineales; family Anaerolineaceae; genus Mesolinea. The sequence continues at coordinate 468 of CAZUZM010000096.1, read as the reverse complement.
GAGGTGCACTATGTGTGGCATCGTTGCCTATATAGGTCAAAAAAACGCCAGCCCCATCATCGTTGACGGGCTTAAAAAACTTGAATACCGCGGTTATGACTCCGCGGGTCTTGCCATTCTGGAAGAAGGGCATATTGAACTGCGCCGCGTAGCCGGCCGCATCGATAAGCTCCAAACGTTGATCCAGGAAAAACCAGTCCATGGTTATATGGGCATTGGGCATACACGTTGGGCAACCCACGGCGCGCCGGTTGAAATCAACGCCCACCCCCACTTGAGCATGTCTGGCAAAATCGTTATTGTTCATAACGGCATCGTGGAAAACTACCTCAGCTTGCGCGAGGAATTGCTCGCCAAAGGCATCACTTTTAGCTCCGAAACCGACACCGAAACGATTGCCCACCTCATCGAAGGTTACTACGCCGAGAGTGGCGACTTGTTCTGTGCGGTGCAAAACACGCTCAAACG
>CAZUZM010000095.1:0-5273 GCA_964624615.1 uncultured Anaerolineaceae bacterium | reverse complement strand
AGGCTATTAGTGTTCATTGTTTCCACTGGTGACAGGTGTCCTCACCTGTCACAATATTTTAGTTTGGAAAGCAAGATGCGCATTGCTCAAACCTGATGCGCCAGTTGCCCTCGTTCAAGTCTGGTCCCCTGACCAGACTTTTCGCGTAACGAACCATTAGTATTTAGCGGTAATAGCAGCTGGACTGCGTCCAGGGTAAAGGTCGGGGGACCTTTACCGAACGGGATGGAGTTCCCTGACCGAACTGGAGATGGTAGATAAATTACCCCGTCTTCACAATCGGCAGGCTGACTTCGACTTTCGTCCCTTGGCCTTGTGCGCTGGATGTGCCAAACCATCCGCCCAGCGCCTCAATGCGCTGCTGCATGTTCTCCAAGCCCATGCCTTTGCCTTGCGATTTCCGACTAAAACCCACGCCATTATCCTGCAATGTCATCCGCACCACATCTGCGTCATAATCCAGGGTGAACCAAACCTGATTCGCCTTGGCATGACGCGCGATATTCGAAAGTGCTTCCTGGGCGACGCGCAACAAGGCTTGTTCCTGCGCCAGTGCAATGCGCCGTTCGCCGGTGATGTTGACCTGCATGGGAATCTGGTTGCGGTTAACCCAGTCTCGCAAGACCTGGCGCAAAGTCGCTGCCAAACCACGATCTTCGAGCTGGGCGGGACGCATTTCGCGAATAATCGTCGACAATTCATCCTGTGAACTTTTGAGGATGCGCTCGGCCTCAGCTAATTTCACCGCCGCCATTTCCGGATCTGTAGCGAGCAGGTTCTGTGCGGCACGGATTTGCATCTGGGTGGCAAAATTTTGCTGTTTGATGGTATCGTGCAGCTCTCGTGCGAGGTAAGTGCGTTGTTCAATGGCCGCCAATTGCTGTTGGTCTTGCATCAGGGTTTGCAACTTTTCAGACATCGTGCGCATCTGGCGGTTGAGCACGCCAATCTCATCCTTGCTTTTATCCGGAGGGATGGCTTCAAAATTGCCTTGGGCAAGTTGTTCCGAAGCGGTTGCCAATCGGGTAATGCGTTTGTTGAGCCCACGACCAGCCATCAAGCCAAATATGACCCCAAACGGTGTCACCACAACAATCACTATAGCAACGATAATGAGTACAAAAGGCACAAAACGTAAAAATGGCTTGAAAGAAAATGGTGGCGCTGGTTCCACCGTCATCACCACGACATATTTCGTCCGCCAGGTGTCACTGGCATCTACCTCACCATAAGGGAAGTAGATTTGAATATTTCCATCTTCCAACTGTCTGGATTGAATATCTCGACTTTGGGCATATTGGATCAAACCTTCGATACGTTCTTTCTCTTCTGATTGACTTGCTGGCGGAGCAAAGTGATCTCCCACACGATAACCGGGTGTCTCGCTCGTGCTGGCAACTACATTTTTTTGCGTGTCAACCACAAAAAAGGGTTTGTTAGATATCAGATGTGCCATGTCGGTGTCGATAAAATTGCCCCTTGGCAGGCTAAGATAACCCTGTTCCTGGATCTGATCCATGCGTTCTTGCAGCTTTTCAACATCAAATTTGTTTTCCCCATGAAAATCGTAGGTTTGAATATAAAACCCGTTGGAAATTTCGCGAAGGTACCCTGAAGTGCCAAAACGGTCAGAGGTTTCCAGGAATAAAAAAGCTGCCAATACACCCAAGACCATAACGACAATAAAGACGGTCACCAGCGTAAAGCTGGTGGCCATCTTACCTCGAATACTTCGTAAAAAAGGAACCCGTATTTTTCTTTCATTTTTCATGATCAAATGCCTTTGCTCTTGTAAAGCTTTATGCCTGGCTGGCATTGCTTTTACTCACGATCCGACAGGACAATCGTCGGTGATACCTGAATGGGTCGCCACGCAACTGCAATGACCGCCAAACTGGTGAGCACCAGGCTGATGACGGCGGATACAGCAATTGCGCTGGCAGGCAGCTTGATAATTCCAGCGGCATGTTCATTGGTCATACGAATGACCCACAGCAAAGCCTGCGTAACGCCAAACGCTGCCAGGAACGCGGTCGCCCCAACAATCAAATATTCCAACACCAAGCTTCCCATAATTTTACCTTGTGAATAGCCCACACACTTCAAAACGCCAATTTCATAGCGGCGGTTGAGGATTGCCAGGCTCACCGAGTTGGCGATCAGCACAAAACCAGCGGAGAATGCCAGGGCAGCCATCGCCAAACCGAGCATAAAGAAGTTCTGGTTGCCCTGGTTCATGCGTCCCAACCACTCATAGATATTGAGCACAATGGCCTTGTCGCTCAGCCCTGCCAGTTTTTGAGGCGCGGCTTTGAGGTCTTCTGGTGAAAGGGTCAGGTAATATTGCAATTGGTCAGGCTTGGATATCGCTTTTAGGGCTTGGTTGTTCATCACGATGGGACTGAAGTTATGTCCTTGGGTAGGCAGGTTGAGCCCACCATCGTAAGTGCCAACAACATCCAATGTCACTTTTTTACCATCAAAGAATTCAATTTCAAATGGCTGAGCATTTTGCAACACACCGTTTTCATCCACATGGATACGGACATACTCTTCGCCATCACCATGAACATAAGTCTGGTTCGAGACAAAAATACCCTTGCCGGTTTCAAAATCACCGGGTTTTATGGCATATTCTAAAGGTTTTTCGCGTGAGATGATGAGGAAATTGGGGGCGTCTGGATTGACGGATTTCACGCGTGTGCTAAAGCCCAGGTTGGAATCGATGGGGTTAAGCGTTTTGACAGCTTCGAGCACTTGCGCTTCTTGATCCGCGGGAGCCAAAATGGCGAGGTTAGGACCTTTCCAAAGCTTACCATAATCAGCACCATAAGCTTTCGAGCTTTCGACTGCCATTGCCGCAAAAAAGATGACCAAAATACCCACAAAGAGGGCAGCGCCAGCCATGATGGGCGTGATACCATCACGTCTGAGGTGTTGACGGGCTAAAAAGAGCTGGGGCACGCGTTTGGTGGGCAAAAGTGCAGTGAGTAGCCAGATGCCACCCGCCATAAAGAAGCACACCAAAACAAGGATGACAATCGCAATGCCCATGTACATTGAACCTTTGACGACCGAGCCAGTAATGTACGCGGTAATCAGAAGATAAGGCACACCAATCAGGAGGAGAAGCAGCACAGATTTGACAAACGCCATTTTGTCTTTTTTGCCTTCTTCAGAGCGCAAAACTTCGGCCGGGCTGACGTCCGCAGCGCGTAAAATCGCCCAGAGTGCGAAAAGGAGCGCTGTGAGAATGCCCATAACCAAACCAATAATGATGGCTGTAACGTTGGGTTGCCAGACGACCAACCAGGTCGCGGTGCGCAAGAAGAGGCGCGTGAGGTACTTGGAGAGCAAAACTCCAAGACCTGCACCAATCAAGCTGCCCACAACGCCCATCAACAAAGCTTCGATGAGGAAGATGGTGCGAATATGGCCATTTTCGTAGCCTAAGAGCTTCCAGGTGGCAATTTGTTTGCGGCGGCGACTGATGAGCACAATCATGGTATTGGCAACGCCAATGCCTCCCACCAAAAGGCCAATGCCACCAGCTGCATTGAACATCAGCTGCAAGGTACTGTCACGCTCGGCGCGGTTTTCCGCCATACCCTGGGCAGTCCAACTCCAGCTATCATATTTTTCAGCAAATTCGGTCACGGCTTCGTATTGCTTGCCATTGACGATGGCCGTCCTAAGATTCAACATGCCATTTCCAACTTCTTTGGCAACGTCAAAGCTGTAATACATCTTTGAGCCTTCGTGATTAGGCGTGTCGATGAGGATGCCGGCAACTTTGACATACACTGGTTTTCCGATGGAAATATCACTCAGCACAATTTCGTCGCCAACTTTTATTTTATAGTTTTGGGCAAGGTCATCGGTGAGCAATACGCTTTTGGGCTGTTCCAGGAGCTTTACCGGAAATTCGCTATTATCGTTCTTCACCTTGAAATTACCGGCAATAGGGTAGTTGCGCGTGTCAATCCCCATAGCGTTATTAAGGTAGTGCCAGACGGAACTATCCTTGGTCTTGAACATTACTTCGCCACCACCAGCAATCATGGTAAAGTCGCTGATTTTGCCTTCGGACTTCAACTTTTCCAGCTCGGTTATGTGCTCCTCAGTGAAAAACAAGCCATTGTTGCGGTTGATGGTGAAATCACCACCTAAAATCTCATGGGATTTTAATAACAGAACGGGTTGCAACGTTTTGGCAACGGTATTCATCGCCACCAAGGACATCACGCCAAACACGATGCACAGGATGGCTAAAACTGCGCGCTGACCACCATGCTTCAGGTTGCGCGCAGCAATCTGCAGGAAGTAGGGTCGGTTGGCTTTCATTATTGCTGCCCCCAGGTTTGGTTTTGGATGTTGGTCGGATTTTGTTGAGCAGGCATCACCGGGATGTGTTGGGCAGGTTGCGCTTGTTGTTGAATAGCCGTGCGGGGGTCGTTGACCAACATGCCGTCATAAAGGTGCAACACGCGGTCGCCATGCGCGGCAACACTGGGATCGTGGGTCACGATCATCAGGGTCAGGTTCTGGCGTTGGCGCAGGGATTTCAGCAGCGCGATCAGCTGTTGGCTGGCGACGCTGTCCAAGTTGCCGGTAGGTTCGTCGGCATAGAGAATAGCCGGCTCGGTGACCAAGGCACGCGCGATGGCCACGCGTTGTTGCTCGCCACCCGAAAGCTGATGCGGTCGGTTATTCAGGCGATGCGAAAGGCCTACCTGCGCCAACATGTCGGCGGCTTTGTCGAGCGCCTGGCGTTTGTTCTTGCCAATAAAGAGCGGCACCGCCACATTCTCCAAGGCGGTCAGGCTGCTGATGAGGAAAAAGGATTGGAAGATGATGCCAATGCGTTGGTTGCGGAAGTGCGCCAGTTGCGCCTCGCGCATGCTGCTGATTTCTTGACCTTCCATATAGATTTTGCCAGTGGTGGGCTTGTCGATGCCTGCCATCAAACCCAATAAAGTGGTTTTGCCGGAGCCGCTGGGGCCAACCAGCGATACCCACTCACCCTGTTGGATGCTTAGATTGATGTTGTGAAGGATTGAAAATGTTTTTTCATCGTTCGAGAGCTCTTTTGAAAGATTCTGAACATGAACTATTGTATTCGTTTGCATAAAGTCACCTCATTTGTCTCATATCATTTCGTGTTTGCCAATTTGTCCGTGACATTTCGGCTGATGTTATGAGTATAGAGGTCACATAGCATTTTGCCATGAGCTAATGGGCGGAAAAGGTCTAAGACTTAAGTCGCATTTTGC
>CAZUZM010000094.1:0-5306 GCA_964624615.1 uncultured Anaerolineaceae bacterium | reverse complement strand
CCTGCCCTTTTTAACAGCATCAAAGACAGCATTACCCTTGATGGCTAAGAGAGTCAGGCAAAATTAGCCACGAACAGGTATAATTAGGCTGGCGTTTTGTGGAAGAACATACGCCAGAATTGGTAAAGATGTCAAAACGAGACTTCTCGGTGAACAAGCCAAAAACAAGAACCATCGCACTCATCATCACCTTGGTGCTGAGCAGTTTGATTGCTTTTGCTTTTATGGTTTTGCCCGAATATATGGGTAACCGCGGCATCCAAATCAATGTCGGTGAAGTCGCCTCTGAAGATATCTTAGCGCCTTTTTCAATCAACTACGAGTCGGCTATCCTCACAGACAGGGCAAAACAAAATGCAGCAAACGCCGTAGAAGACATTTATATCCCTTCAGATCCAAGTATCGCACGCAATCAACTCAATAAACTCGAGGCAGCCCTCAACTACATCACCTCGGTGAAAAACGACCCGATAGCAAGCCAAGAACAAAAAATAGAGGATTTGATGGGGATGAAAAATCTTCACCTCAAGACTGAAGATTACAACAAAATTCTGGCAATGGAATCGAACGATTGGCAAGCGGTGGGACTTGAAGCAGCCCGCGTTCTTGAAAATGTATTGCGTGAGAGTCTCCGCGAAAACCAAGTTGATCGCGCTCGGACAAACCTCCCGAACATCGTCAAGTTCAGCTTCAAGCTCGAGCAAACCCAAATTACCACCGCAATTGTATCTGACCTCATTGTTCCAACCAGCCCATTTAGCCCCGTTGAAACTCAAAAAGCACGTGACTTAGCCAGTGCGAATGTCCAACCTGTCATCAGACAAATTGTCGCCGGCGAAGCCATCGTCAGACGTGGCGAAGTCTTGGGCGAGGTGGATATGGAAGCCTTAAACATGTTTGGGCTCACCAAACCGGCCGATCAAAGCAACATGTTTATCAAAAACGCCGTTATCATCCTCGTGTGCGCTATTCTTGTCCTGGTTTTCTACAAAAACCGAAGCACTAAAGAGATGCAACAACCTTTAGCGATGATTTTGGTAGCCTTTTTCTTTTTGCTTTTCCTAGGCTTATCTCGCTTTCTTGTTATGGGCAATACCGTTTGGCCCTACCTCTTTCCACTTGCCGCTTTTGGATTAACCATTAGCATTATCTTCAACTTTGAATTTGGTGCTTTACTAACTTTCATCCTTTCTTTTTTGACCGTTTTCGGGTTTGGACGAGAAGCGGAGCTGATCATCTTCTATTTGGTTCCCGGCTTGGTTGCGATGCTATTACTGGGTGACGCACGCCGTTTGGGAACCTTTTTCGCAGCAGGTTTCATAAGCAGTGCTTTTGCCGCGGCAATCGTGGTTATCTTTCGCTTAGGGGACTCATATACCGATTGGCTCGGCTTAGGCACACTTTTAGCAGCTTCCCTCTTCAACGGGCTCGCTACCGCAACCTTGGCTCTTCTGCTTCAGCATATCTTTGCGTCGATACTCGACTTGCCAACTTCCTTGCAGCTGATGGACATTTCCCGTCCAGATCATCCGCTTTTACAAATGTTGCTCAATAACGCCCCGGGTACCTACCAACACAGCCTGCAAGTTTCCAACCTGGCAGAACAAGCAGCGGATGCCATCGGAGCAAACCGCCTTTTAGTCCGTGCTGGAACGCTTTTTCACGATATTGGCAAAGCTGCCAACGCCAGTTTTTTCATCGAAAACCAAATCCGTGATAACGTCAACTCTCACGACGAAAGTGACCCCTATGAAACATCCGCCACCATCATCAACCATGTTATTGATGGTGTTGCCCTTGCAAAAAAACACCGCCTGCCTAGCCGCATCGTTGACTTCATTTTGGAGCATCACGGCAATAACATCACGCGTTATCAATTCGCCAAAGCGGTTGATCTAGCAGGTGGCGATGAAAGCAATGTAGATCCCGACAAATTCCGGTATCCAGGTCCTTCGCCACAATCTCGTGAGACCGCCTTGCTGATGCTTGCAGATGGCACTGAAGCCCGCACTCGCGCCAACAACCCTCAAACAGATGAGGAAATTCTAGACATTATCGACGCTGTCATCAAAACAGTCATCGATTCGAGACAGTTGGATGATACCAACCTAACCCTCAAAGACCTCAATACCATAAAACAAAGCTTCTTTGAAACTATCAAACGATCCTATCATCCTCGCATCAAATATCCCGAGCAAAAAGCGTTAAAAGAAGAAGCCCCAGATACAGAAGACCTGGAAGAGACTCCAGAGAGTCAACCAATGCAAATCATCTCCTCAGATGAGCCTGAACTTTTGGAAAACCAACAAACGCCTGAAAAAACGCTTAGCGAAACGCAAGAAGTCGTTTCATTTGAAGCCCCAAAACCAAAGTCAAAGAAAAAGAAACAAGGAAGATAAAGTGATCGATTTCTTCATGCCCGCCTCCTATGAGGCGATTATCGACCGCGAGCGTTTGGAGCAAGTTGCCCAAACAACCGTAAAAAGTGCGTCAAAGCACAAAAACACCAGTCTATCCCTAAAAATCACCACCAACCAAGCCATACGCGCTTATAACCGCGACTATCGTGGCGTCGATGAAGCGACTGACGTCCTCTCTTTCCCAAGTGGTTTTGATAATCCGGAAACCGGTGAGTACTATCTAGGTGACATCATCATTTCTCTCCAAACAGCACGAAAACAAGCCCACCAAGCGAAAGTCGAAGTGCACCACGAGATTGAGATGCTCTTAGTGCATGGCATTCTCCACCTTTGCGGCTTTGACCATGGCGATAAAAATGAGTTCGAAGCCATGAGCCGCCTGCAAGATCAAATCCTTTCAAAAGTAAACAATCCTCTACTCGGGAGTATCCATGGCGAATAAATTCACCCGCTTTATCAAAAACAACAAAAACCGCATTGACATCGTCAAAAGCAGCTTTTCAATCCTTATCGGTATTCTCTTGATTGCTCTTCTCATCTTTCTTGCGGTAACTTTATCGAACACCACGAGGTCACTGGTTCAGTCAGCTTCCGTAGGAATCGACCGGGTTCATTCCGCTATGACTGTCGTAAATGATGGGCTCGAAAATGTCTCAAAAAGTTTTGATACGATCAGCTCCTCCCTACAAACGGTTAAAGGCTATGTTTCTGGGATAGAGCCCATAATGGAGTCCGTTCAAAAAATTATCGGCACCGACCTGGTCAATCTCGCCGAAAAAGGACGCGACTCCTTGCTCGCTGCCGCACAAGGCTCCAAAATTGTTGATGACACTTTAACACTCCTTTCAAAAATCCCCTTGCTCAAGTTTGAATACAAGCCTAAGAAAACCCTCAATGAGAGTTTACTGGACCTTTCAGACACATTTGGTAGCATCCCAAAAAGTCTGAGCACCCTGGAAGAAGGTTTAACCACCTCAACCAAAGACCTGGATAGTTTTGAGAACAAATTTGAAGACCTAACTACTAATGTGGATAATATGAAGGGCAACATGGCTGACACTGGCCTTTCCATTCGCGGTTTTCTTGACAAATTATTGCAATACAAAGACTCGCTGCCAAAGACGCAAAGGAAAATCATCCTCTGGATTAGCGTCATTACCAGCCTGTTATGCTTCGTCATCCTCATTTGGATGATCAATCAGGTCTACAGCTTCATTGTCGCCCAAGAAGGTCTAAAGTCTGATAGAATAGCTAAGAAAGAACAACCAGAAGCTAAATAGAATCTAAACTTGCTTCTGGTCTAATTTGACGGAACAACAAAAACACTATTACTAGGAGTAAAAATGAAAAAGGATTTTCTGGATCTCACTGATTTCACCGCTGAAGAGCTGTTGGGTTTCTTAGACCTGGCCGCCGAATTGAAAAAAGAGCATTTTGCTGGTGGTAACGACCCCATTCTCAAGGGTAAGAACCTGGCAATGATCTTCCAAAAGCCCTCCCTCCGCACGCGCGTGAGCTTTGAGGTTGCCATGCGCCATCTTGGTGGCGACGCCCTCTATCTTTCCCCCAACGAAATTGGCTTGGGTCAACGCGAATCAGTCGCAGACGTTGCCCGTGTGCTTTCCGGTATGGTCGAAGGCATCATGGCACGCGTTTTTGGCCACGAACTCGTTGTCGGTTTGGCTGAATCTGCCAAAGTTCCTGTTATCAACGGTTTGAGTGATGCCAGCCACCCCTGCCAGGCTATGGCCGACTTCCTGACTATTAAAGAAAAGTTCGGTAGCTTTGATGGCTTGAATTTAGCTTATGTTGGTGATGGTAACAACGTTTCCGTTTCACTGATGCGCATGTCCGCAATCCTTGGTACAGACTTCATCATGGCTAACCCTGTTGGTTATGACATGGAAGATAAGTTTATCGAAGAAAGCAAAGCCATCGCTGCAAAGACCGGCGCTAAACTTTCCTTCTTCAACGATCCCCACGAAGCCGTCAAGGGCGCCAATGTCATCTACACCGACACCTGGGTGAGCATGGGTCAAGAAGAAGAAGCTGCCAAACGCAAAGCCGTCTTCCCTCCCTACCAGGTCAACCAACAACTGGTTTCAGAAGCTGCACCCGACGTCATGGTCCTGCACTGTCTGCCTGCTTATCGTGGCATTGAAATCACCGACGAAGTCTGTGATGGCCCCAACAGCTGGCTCTTCCCACAGGCCCACAACCGTCTCCACGCCCAGAAGGCTATCCTTTACACCTTGTTAAAGGATTAATCCACAATTCTTGATATCCAAACTGAGCTGGGAATACAACCCAGCTCAGTTTTTTCTTTAACCTAGCAATAAAGCTAACAAAAAAGCAGGCTCAAAATGAACCTGCTTTTGTCTTATTATCTACCAGAAACTAGATACCATAAACCTGGTTAAGCTTATCCAACATTGCTGGGGTCGGGCGTAAGCGCTCGATACCAATGCGGTTCATGGGCTCATCAGGCAGGTCAAAACGTTCCTGAATGGTTGGTGGAACCTCAGAGAAGTAAATCAAACCAGTGGCAAAGTACTTCTTCTTGTAGGATTCGGTCAGGATGTCCAACGCTGCAGCTTTATCTGAAGGATCATGGTTCATATCCAGCTTCTTCAATAAGAGGTAAGTGCCATCCTGAAGCTCAATTTCCTTAAAGGTGCCGGGTTCAAAATCATCAGTCTCAATTTCATCCTTCGTATTGAAGTGCGTGATTTCCTGAAGAGGAGTCTGATGTGCGCGACCCCAGGTATAGGATTGCATCGCTTCAGCGCGGTTGTTAAAGGTCACACAGGGGCTAATAACATCAACCACTGCAGTACCTTCCTGGCTAATGGCAGCCTTGAAGATTTCTTTCATTTGCTTGACATC
>CAZUZM010000093.1:0-5618 GCA_964624615.1 uncultured Anaerolineaceae bacterium | reverse complement strand
CCAGTTTCAAAACATGCGAAACCAGCAGATTTGCCATTGACGTGTTGACCTGGAAAAAAGACTCCGGCGAAAGGCTGAGCTCTTTGCCCAAGACTTGGTAGTGCAACTGGTCATTGCCGGCGAGATGGAAGTATTGATGTTGGCTGTTGAGGTAGCCCAGAGAGGCATCCAGCTCGATGGTCATCTCGGGTGGCAGGTCATCCTCACCCTCCAACAGGATAAAACGCTCCCCAAAGCTATCCTCACGGAAGCTGACGCGGGTCATGCCACTATCGGGACCCAGTTCGAGCTTGTCCAAAAGGTCGTTTAAGCCAGGCATAGCGATCGGGCAGCACTTGATGGGCACGATGCCCTTGTAGTCCGCCCGCACATAGCCCATCTCACCAGCCTCGTTGAGCCCCAGCTGTATTTGGTTGCGATAGTCCCAGGGTTCTTCACAAGCGGTGACTCGCTCGACCAAGGATGGGTCAATGCCACCGATGCGGCTCAGCTGGTCGCGCAGGGTTTCCAGCTTGGTTTCGAGTTGCAAATCGTAAGCCATATGTTGGTAATGGCAGCCACCACAAATGCTAAAATATGGGCACTCAGCCGCTATGCGTAAAGGTGAAGTCTGTAGCCAAACATTGGCAAGTCCTCTGGCAAAGCGCGCTTTCTCTTCGGTCAGTTCAATTTGCACTTTTTCACCGGGTAACACAAAGGGAACAAAAACCGCGCGGCCGTCCGCAAGGCGTCCTAACCCTTCGCCACCATAGACCATCTTTTCAATCCTTACTTCTTCTGCCATTTTTTACCTCATGCTTCGCATTGTCTTTGCAATTATACCTTTCCGAACGTGGGAAAATGACGAAAAGGTTTTTTGCGTTAATAAGTTCTTAATGAGTAGCTAGTATCATGAAGCTAACTTATTATGGAGTAAAGAAATGACAATAGAAGAAACCTCAATCAAGAAAAAGAAGAATCGTAAACTTAATGGATGGATTTTAGCGCTTATCATTATTCTCCTGGCAGCCGTCACATTTGTCTTTGTGCAACAGCGTGCCAGAAAAGCAGCAGCGTTAAAAGAAGTCAATCTGCAAACGGTGCCATACCAAAAGGAAAATTTGGTCAACACCATTAGCGGTGCGGGGATCGTGCGTGCGAAGCAATCGGCGAACCTCACCTGGCAAGCCAGTGGCTTTGTGGCGAAAACCAACCTTACGCCTGGTGCAACCGTGAAGGCGGACGAAGTGCTATTGCAATTGGATGCTGATAGACTTCCCGCTGAATTGCTCCAAGCAGAGCTCAATAAAACCAACGCGGAGACGAAGCTTAATACCTTAGAAGCCGATACCGCATTGCAACGGGCGACCTTGCAAAACAACATCTCCACGACTGAAGCCGCTTTAACAAAACTACAAGAGCAAAAGCAAGCCTTAACCTTGCGCACTTGTAGCCAGGACCGCCTGAAGAGTTTGCAAGACGCCTACAATAATGCCCTCAAAAACTATGAAACTTATCCGTCCCAAACGCGTTGGGCATTGGTAGAGGCAGCCAAGCAAAACCTGGCTTACTGTGATCCAGAAACCATCGCCAAAGAGCTGCTTTCTCTCGATAATCAAATAAGCCTGCAAGAGGAAACGCTTAAAACCCACCAAGCGAACCTTGCCAAGATTATGGATGGGCCAGATCCAGAGACCAAGAGTAACCTGGAGCTTCAGGTCGCCTTAGCGGAAAAACAACTCAACAACAAAGCAATCCACGCACCTTTCGCCGGTACCATCACTGCCATAAGCAGCAAAGAAGGCGATGCTGTGAGCCTGGGAAGCCAAGCCATTCAACTGGCGGATCTTTCAGCGCTTTATGTGGATGTGCCCGTCTCGGAAGTGGATATCAACACAATCAAAGTCGGACAGAGTGCCGAGCTGGTGTTTGACGCCTTTTTTGAGCAACCTTTCCAGGGTAAAGTGGTTGAAATCGCTATGGTTCCCAGCACAGCAACCGGTGTGGTTAACTATACTGTAACGATTGCCATTGAAAAACCGGGCGATAAAATCAAGCCGGGTATGACCGCCGGTGTGAGCATCCTGACCGAAAAACGTGAAAACGTCTTCGTTGTACCAGCCGAAGCCGTGCAAAAACGTGGTGAAGAAAGCTTTTTATACGTCCAGCGCAATGGCATGCCCGTGCAGGTGAAAGTGCAAACCGGAGCTTATTCTGGTCAAAAGGTCGAAATCGTCTCGGGTGACATCAAGGAAGGCGAAGCCATTTATCTTTCGCCTCCAGTGATAGACATGCGCTTTATTATGTCTGATGGAGAGTAGGCCAAGCCATGGCAGAACAAAACCTAGAAGCCGTCATCCGCGTGCGCGGTATGACCAAAGACTATATGATAGGTGAAATACCAGTTAGAGCATTGCGTGGCATTGATATGGACATTTTTCCGGGTGAAATGGTTGCTATTATGGGACCGAGCGGATCGGGTAAATCCACCTTGATGAATATGATTGGGTGTTTGGATACCCCCACCAAAGGTGATTACATTCTGGATGGTGAATTGGTGTCGGACCTTGATGATGATGAGCTGGCAGAAGTGCGCAACAAGAAGATTGGCTTTATCTTCCAAAAATACAACCTGTTGCCGAGGATTACGGCTCTGGAAAATGTGATGTTGCCCTTGCGTTATAGTGAAGATGGTTCTGACATGAAGGGCCGATCTGAAAAAGCACTGAAGGCAGTAGGTTTGGAGGACCGCATGCATCATAAACCCAACGAACTTTCGGGTGGACAGCAACAACGGGTTGCCGTGGCACGCGCATTGGTCAACGAGCCGGCGATTTTGTTGGCAGATGAACCTACGGGTAACCTGGACTCGAAATCCGGTCAAGAAGTGATGGACCTGCTTTTGAAACTCAACCAGGAAGATGGGACAACGATCGTTATCGTGACGCATGACCCCAATGTCGCGGCGCAAACCCAACGCACGATTCACCTGTTTGATGGGTTGATTGCCCAAGAGGAGGTGCAGGCATGAAACTGTTTCAAGCGATAAAAGAGGCATTTACCAGCCTTGCAGCTAATAAGACCCGTTCATTCCTCACGGTGCTGGGCATTGTCATCGGCGTGGGTGCGGTGATTGCCGTACTTTCAATCAGCCGTGGTGCCGAAAACAGCATCATGGGACAAATGGAAGCAATGGGCACCAATGTCATCTATGTGATGCATGGTAATGCGAAGGCGGATGTTAAAAACCCGCGAGAGTTAACCATGACCGATGTGGATGCCCTCAACAACCCGCTCCGCGCAGCGCATGTTCGCCAGGCAGCGCCGATTATGAGCGGTCAAACCAAGCTGAATGTCGGCAGCGTCAGTCAAGCAGCAACCATTTCAGGTAGCACTGCAAACTATCAGAGTTTGATGGAAATCAAACTTGCAGAAGGTGAATTTTATAGCCAAGAAGAAGTGGATGCGCGTCGGGCTGTGGTTGTGTTAGGCCCGGACCTGGCGGAACAGTTGTTTGGCAAGAGTAGCGGTGTGATTGGTATGACCGTGCGTATCAATAACTTTCCCTTCAGGGTCATTGGTGTGACGGTTGCCAAAGGTGGCAGCCAGTTTAACAACCCCGATACCCAGGCTTTTATGCCGATTACTACCATGCAAATGCGCATCGCGCGTCAGGCAACCCCAGGCGCCGTGGATGCAATTATCATTCAAGCAAAGGATGCAGAATCGGTGCAAACGGCGATGAGCGAAGCGAAGTCTGTTTTGCGTGGCACACACCGGCTTTACGCCAGTCAGGCTGATGACTTTACACTCACCAATCAAAAAGATATCCTGTCAATGGCGTCCTCAGTGACCAATATTTTGACCATCTTTTTGGCTGGTATCGCTGGCATTTCCCTGCTGGTGGGTGGTATCGGCATCATGAACATTATGCTGACCACAGTCACTGAGCGAACCCGTGAAATTGGCTTGCGTAAGGCACTGGGAGCCCGAAAAGCAGATATAAAGCTACAGTTTTTGACTGAATCAGCGCTGCTTAGCTTTTTGGGTGGCGTACTTGGCATCGGCTTGGCATGGGTGATTGGGCAAATTGTCGCCAAGGTGGCGACCAATGCGGGCACACAAATTGTGCCAGTGATTGGGCTGGATGCGATTGCATTGGCAACGCTTTTCTCGCTGGCAGTTGGGTTGTTCTTTGGCATTTACCCCGCCATTCGCGCGGCGAACCTCGAGCCGGTAGAGGCGTTGAGGTACGAGTAATAAATAGTAAACTTTGTATTAAAGGCTGTCTTGATTGGCAGCCTTTTTTTTATGGCTGGTTGTTTGACCAAAAGCGGCTCAAAGCCTGGCTGAAAGCCTCAGGCTGGTCCAGGTTAGCAAGATGCCCGGCGTTTGGAAGGGTGATGGCTGTAGCGGAAGGCTCAACCCGTTGCCAGGCTTCAATCGCGGTCGCCGGTAAAATTGGGTCGAACGCACCCCGACCGATGAGTAAGGGATAGCTACGGGCTTCTTTCCCTCTGGGTGGTTTGTGCGTGGCTTGCATGAAGAGCAAAAATGGCTTTCTGCTTTGTTGGCGGGCGATCTCCACATAAACCGCTTGGCCTTCTGCGCTGATTGTGGCGAGGTTCTTACTGGCTTCGGCAAACCATTTCACCGAAATCAAGCCTTTTACGCCCAATACCAGGTTGGATAAAAGCATGTTGCTTTGGTCTTTGAAAGTGAAGGCGTTAAGGTTCTGGGCACCGAAACAGGCCAGGGAACGAAGCTTTTGGGGATGCTGATTGGCAAACAATTGCGCCATGACAGCACCCAGCGAGATACCTACCAGGTGAATTTTTTCAATCCCTTCCTTTTTTAGAATGGCATTTATCCACGCTGGGGTTTGCATCACGTTGTCCTTTTTGCTGCGTGGCATTGAAGCGCCATGGCCGAGCAGGTCGATGGCAAGCAGGTTGACCTTGCCGGCAAAAGTGTCGTATTGGTTTTTGTAAATTCGGTGGTCTACAAAAGCCGGATGGAGAAAAAGGACCCAATCGGTGCAGCCGCCGTCATGCGTGTAGTAAACGATTGGGCTGTTCTCTTGCTGCTTTTGTTCCATCAGTATTTCCATATTCTTAAACCTTAACTGAAATAGTGGGCGGCATAGTCAAGGAAAGTGGAGTGATAGGCGTCCCGCTCGACGGGGTCGTCGGCGAGCATGTGTCCGGAGTTTGGAAAAACGATGTCGGTGTATGGAACCCCGGCATGTTCTAGCGCCTTCACGAGTAGGTCGTGGTGCTTGAAGGGGACGATTCTGTCGCGTTTGCCATAGGCCAGGAGCGTCGGTGGCGAGTCTTCCTTGATATAGCTGACAGGGGAGGCTTGTTTTTTGATGGCCTTGATCTCTTCGCTGTCAAGATTGGCATGTTTGAGGTCGATGCCAGTGCGGCGGGTGATGAAGTTGAATAGGGCTTGTTGGTAACGTTTGCTGGTTCTGGTTTGGAAATCGCTGGGTCCGGTTTGAATTGCCAGAAAGGCGATGGGGATGGGCGAAAGGTTTTGGAATGAATAGCCATAAAGCATGGCGAGGTGTCCACCGGCGGAAATGCCTGAAAGCGCTATTTTATCGAGCTTGAAGCCTTGTTCCTGGCAATGTGTTT
>CAZUZM010000092.1:0-5832 GCA_964624615.1 uncultured Anaerolineaceae bacterium | reverse complement strand
ATCGCTAAAGCTTTACTGAACCCCCGGTCTAACCGGGGGTTTTCTTAAATAAAAAGAAAACCCCGACTCAAGTCGGGGCAATGCCGAAGGTGGGAATCGAACCCACATACCCGTAGGTACGCGATTTTGAGTCGCGCGCGTCTGCCTATTCCGCCACTTCGGCAAGTGCAAAGAGTATACTCGCAAATGGACATTCCGGTCAAGGTTTTCGGAAAGATTTTTTGAAAGTGGTTCTGACCCCTGTTCATCTCGTTTAGACGTGATATAGAGTCATGGTTTTACCATGCACACCTAGTTCCTAAGATGCCCTCGGTATCCTCTTGTTGCCCTCGGTGTCCCCTTGTTGCCCTCGGTGTCTCACCGAAGGGCATACTCAACGCCTGAACTAAAGCTTTGCGCACGGTGAGGACACCGGCGCGAACTATAAATCCAAACAAAAATCCCCACAGTCATGGACCGGGGGATTCTACTTCTTGTCTTTTCCAAAAGGACGTTACTTTTCAATCACCTCAACGCCACCCATGAAGGGCAAGAGGACCTCAGGCACCTTAATGCTGCCATCCGCCTGCTGGTACTGTTCCAAAACAGCAATCAGCGTGCGTGGCAAGCCCAAGCCCGAGCCGTTCAGCGTGTTCACAAATTGCGAAGCGCCACCATCCGCCGGGCGATACTTAATCGCCGCGCGGCGTGCCTGGAATTGACCCACATTCGACACCGAAGACACCTCCAGCCACTCGCCACAACCCGGTGCCCAGACCTCAATATCCACCGTCTTATGCGCGTTGAAGCCCAAATCACCAGTGCATTGCTGCATCGTGCGATAGGTCAAGCCCAATTGCTTGCAAACCTCACAAGCATCGGCAACCATGTTATCAAACTCCTGGTTAGCCGTTTCGGGCGTGCAGAACTTGTACATTTCAACCTTATTGAACTGATGTCCGCGCTTAATGCCGCGCACATCACGTCCCGCGCTCATCTTCTCGCGGCGGAAACAAGCACTATAAGCCACCAAATTGAGCGGCAACTCAGCTTCATCCATAATGGTGTTGATTAACATGCCAGTCAGCGGCACCTCAGCAGTTGGAATCCACCAAAAGTCCTCCTCATGGTCATGGTAGAGGTTGGCTTCAAACTTGGGCAACTGGCCAGAAGAGAACATCACCTCTTCGCGCACCATCCAGGGTGTTGAAACCTCGCTGTAACCGCGCCGGTTGTGCAAATCAATCATCCAGAAGATCAAAGCGCGTTCCAAGCGGGCGCCAGCACCCTTGAGCACATAAAAGCGTGAGCCGGAGAGCTTGACGCCGGCTTCAAAATCGATAATACCCAATTCCGGGCCCAAGTCCCAATGCGCTTTTGGCTCAAAATCAAAAACCTTTTGCTCGCCAAATTGTTCCAGGACCACGTTTTCTTTGTCATCCGCACCGAGTGGCACCACTGCATCGGGGATGTTGGGGATGCCCGCCACCATGCTATACAAGGACTCTTCAACGCCCTTCAGCTCTTCGTCCAACGCACTGATTTGCTCGCCCAGTTCACGGGTCGCCAAAATCTTCGCCTCTCGGGCTTCTTTATCCTTCATCTTGCCAATTTCTTTACTGGCGACATTGCGTTCGGCTTTTTTACTTTCAACATCCTGGATAATCGTTCGGCGACGTTCGTCCAAGGCGATGATTTCATCCACCACTTCGGTTTCCATGTGGCGTTTTTGCAGTGCTTCACGCACGATTTCGGGATTTTCCCGGATTAGTTTAACATCTAGCATAGGGTCCTCATCTTTATCTTACAAAATATCATGTTCAGCTATTTTACCACTCGCCGCATCTGTTTTCAGGCCTATTCCAAGGCTTGAACCACAAAAGTTTCGCCTTCAAGCGCGACTTTGACCACCCAAGCCAAAGCATCATGCCTTTCAAGCTTGGATGGCAACTGGATCGCCCAATGGCCAAAGCCCTCTAGATCCTTGCCTACGCGAATAGGGAGCACTTCGCCGGTTGAGAGACATTGCGCTGATGTCGCTTTTGACGCCATATGATACAGCGACAAAGTCCTGCCCACCCAGTTTTGCGGCTTCATCAAGTGGATATATAAAAAGCCTGGCTTTTGAGTGAAATACATGCCCTCCGCCTCAAAGACATATGGCTTTGCTGGCTGACTGTCATAAATCGCTTCGGCGTTGGCCTGTAGCCACACACCCAATTCATCCAAAATCCTTTCAGATTCCTCGGGAATGCTGCCGTCACCACGCGGCCCAATATTCAAAAGCATATTGCCACCGCGACTGATAATCTTGACCAGTTTTTCGAGCGTTTCAGGTGCTTTCACCCAGTTGTCGTCAGATTTCTTATAGCCCCATGAACGGTTGAGCGTAACCGGCACTTCCCAGGCACTTTTCAGCACCTCTCGTGGGATACGGTTATCCGCCATGGTCAAATAGTTCCCCAAGCCATGCCCTATACGCCCGTTGATCAAGCAATCGGGTTGCAGCTCTTTCACCAGGGCAACCAGTTTTTGGCTTTGCGCATAGGTCATCCCCATCGGCGTATCAAACCACAACATGCCTATCTCGCCATACTGGGTCAAAAGCTCTCGCACTTGGGGCAGGCAAATCGTTTCGTAATAGCTTTCAAAGGCTTCAGCATCATTCTCATGATAGGCGCGATAGCCACCATGATGCCAATCCTGCGCCTGGGAGTAATAGAGGCAAAAGGTCAAACCCACCTCATGGCAAGCCTCTGCAAGTTCAGACACGAAATTACGTTTACAAGGACTGGCTTTCACGCTATTAAACTCGGAAACCTGTGTGTCAAACAGCGCGAAACCATCGTGGTGTTTGGCGGTAAAGCATAGGTAGCGCATCCCCCAGGCTTTAGCTTTTTGGACAATCGCTCTCGCGTCAAAATGTACCGGATTAAACTGATCCGCCAAAAGAGCATAGTCATCCACCGGGATGTCCAGGTCATTTTGGATCCATTCTGCCAAGCCGGGGGTTACTTTCCCTTGCCACTCACCAGCCAAAAGCGAATACAATCCAAAGTGGATGAACAAGCCATACTTGTCTTGTCTAAACTGTGAAAGCGCCGATTCTGTAACCATAGGATCTCCTTCCTGAATCATAGCATAAACCCTTAGATTTATTTGTAACAAATGCCACGCCGGAGAGACCCGTTCAATGCGACTCACCTGGCGCGTGGCGTCCCGCCTTGCGCTTTTCTGTACCAGGCGAGGACACTTGGCACCAGTTAACACCATGCTGCCTTATTCAAACAACCTTCCGCATGCAAACGCCATAGCCCATACGCTATAATCAAGGCACAACAGGAGTCACCCTTGGAACCCAAACCATGCTACACCCCACCCGAATGGGACACGCTCGAAGAGCTTGACCTCAACCCGGAACAAGCCCCCGAGCCAAAGCCCAAAAGTCGCTTTTTCTACAAATTCGCCTTGACCGTTTTGGTGCTCGTTTTTCTGGCGGGAATTGTCTTGCCCAACCTTGGCTGGCTCAACAATAACGCATCTGAGCACAACCCCAAAAAACATCTTTGGTCGGTAACAAAAATCACGAAGGATCCTGAATCAAAAGTCATTTACTCCCCAGCTGAAGACAGCTTCATCATCCTCAACGCCACTAAGGATAACCTTGATCTCCACAAGCTATCAAACGGTGCCTATCTTTATTCTCTAAGCTCCTCCCCGACCTCAATTCAAGACATTACATATTCACCAGACGGTCTTTCTTTTGCCTTAGCCTTGGACACAGGTGACATCAGCATCCATGCAAGCCTGACCGGCGCCGAGTCTAAAACCTTACCTCACATTGTCAAGCCAATGCACATTGCCTGGTCGCCGAATGCGCATCACTTGGCTGCAGTTTACGAGAACGGCCACCTGTGCCTTTGGGATCTGACCACGGACTCGTATGCGAAAGTTTCCGAACAAGCTTCTGGCTTACCCACATGGTCGCCTAATGGCAGATATTTAAACCTTTTTCCAGAAAATCCAGTTGTCTCTCCTGAGCATATGCGACTTTTTGACATGCAGACCTTATCCGAGCTTAGCTACCCGGTGGACATCATCGCTAATAGCCAACCTGCCCATTTCATGAAACATTCTGACAAAATTCTTTATGGTGTTGCCTTCGCCGAACAAATCATTGAGTGGGACTTGAAGAACAATCGCAGCTACGCCTTTGACCCAAACGAAGGATGGTTGGGCACTTCATCCATCTCGCCCAATGAGCAAAGGCTATTCACGACCCTTACTGGCAGTGGTGATTTTCATATTTTGGACTTGGAAACAAAGAAGCGTATTACCACGTTTTCCTACAATGAAGAGCCAAATTTGGGATACAACCTATCCTGGTCTCCCGATTCAAAACACATCGTCGTTGCCTACGAAACCGGCATTGACTTCCATAATGCCGAAACCGGTGCTTTTGAATACCGCATCACCCTTGACCCACGCTTCACCAACTTGTACAATGGCTTCTCTCCAGATGGTCAAATGCTCCTCACTACGGATGGCTATAGCTTCTCGCTCTGGTCACCCCAAACCGGCACCTTGCTCTACAAGGTGGTTGGTCCTTACTTTGCCAATAAGGTCTTTTGGTTTCAAAACAGCAGCCAATTGATTATGGAAAGGCAGGATGCTGTCGATATCTACCGCATTTCCGAAAAACCCGGAGGGCCAGCCTTTGACATCAGTGCCAATCCATCTGGCACTCAACCTATTCTTTAATGCCCCATTCATAAACGAAATCTGAATATGCTTGGCGTAGAATTCTTTCACATTGAAAGGATATGCCATGAAAACAAAGAAACAAAAGCTCTCATTAACCCTTTTCTCAGTACTCTTAGCGGCGATGCTGCTGCTTTCTGCCTGTAAGCAACCAACCCAGCTAAGTGGTATAGCTCCTGAAACCTCTCCTGAGACAGCAAAAGAAACCGCGCCCGTTGCGCAAGATACCCCTGAAGCGACTGGCACAAGAGCCCAGGATGATTTTTATGATCATGTGAATGCTGCCTTTATCCAGGAGAAGCAAGCTTCCACTGATGGGCAGGTTTGGGATCATTTTGGTGATTTACAGGATGAACTATCAGCGTCCCTTCAGGAAATTGTTGATGAAATCACCGCAGATGGCGCAAATCATCCAGCAAACAGTGCTGAAAAAGCCGTCGCCGATCTCTATAAAACCGCTTTGGACGGCTCATCTCGAGAAAAAACTGGTCTGGGTAGCTTAAAAACCTACTTGGACGCTCTCGATAATGCAGATACAATCCCCAGCTATTTGGCTGCTATCGCACAAATCTACAAAGACCTGGGTAAAAACAGCCTTTTCGGCTTCCACATCGCACCCAGCCCCAAAGATGCCAGCAACCATGCCGCCTTTATTGAAGAGTCCGCCATGTTGCTTGATAAACCAGATTTTGAAGATGAACAATCCGTTGACCTCTTAAAAACCTACTTCGTCGAACTCTTGACGGCAAAAGGCACCAAACCCGAAGACGCTCAAGCCGCGGCAGAAAAACTGGTCACTTTCAACAAAGACTTGGCGAATGTTGCCCTTAGCAAAACCGACCGTGCCAACGTCACATTAACCATGAACATTATGGACACCGAAACCTTAAAAACCAAACTGAGCAACATCGACCTTTCAGACTTTCTGACCAAAAGCGGTTTGGAAGCCTACAAGGACTGGGTTATCCAAAACCCGGCCATGCTCGACTTCATCAACCAATCTCTTACAGCCGAGAACCTGGAAGTCCTAAAAGCTTTTTCGACCGTTGCCTTACTCAATGATTACGCACCCTACCTGACGAAAGCCTTCGC
>CAZUZM010000091.1:0-5869 GCA_964624615.1 uncultured Anaerolineaceae bacterium | reverse complement strand
AGTATCAATTCCGTTCCAAAAGATAACAATTAATCCTCAAACCGAATCGATTTGATTAAGTTTTCGACCAATGGTATCACTTCCTCCGGTGCACCAGGAAAACGCCCAAAGGTGACCACAAGTTTAGGCAATTCCGGTCTGGCATCATCGCCGATTGAGTAGAAGATGCTTTCAAACGCCATGTCGTTCGCCCGATAGGTTGCAAAGTGTTTGAGAACCGTCAAACCCGACAAAGTTTCAAATCGTTCCTCTTTACCAACCTTGAAATCTTGAAGCCCCTGTTCCGCATTTTTCATACTTAAGGCAGCATAATCTTCTGTTGATCCTTCATAGTCTTCACGAACAAAAACCAAACTGATTCCATAGGCGACTAAATCGGCACCAGGCATTAATATTTTCGTATTAAGACCGGGAAAAGCTTGTAAGGTCCAGCCCTCGATGGGTATGTATGAAAACTTTACAGCTTCTTCCAGGTATCGGTCTTCTTCGTTTTCTGCAACAACGGGTTCCTCAGTTTTTTCAGCTTCAATTTCAGGTGAAGCTTCAACCGCCAGGGTTTCACTGGGTTCGAGGGCGTTTTCAGGCGTATTTGTAGGAATTTCAGTCGGAATAGCCACCTCTGTGGGTTTTTCTGTTGGAACACTTACTTCGGTAGGGACATCCGTAGGTTCGTCCTTAGGAAACATAAAACTACACCCAGAGACCATTAGCAAAACAATCATAAAACTTAAAAACAACTTTTTCATTTCAATTCCATTCAACTGTTTATTTAACGATGTAAATAGCTCAGCAAATCGGTTCTTGCAATTTCTACTTGCTCACCACTCTTAAGGTCTTTAACAACAACGCAAGCTTTTTCTATTTCATTGGGACCTAGAACAATCACCCGTCGCACACCAATGCGATCTGCGAATCTAAACTGTTTTCCAAGCTTGTCGATTTCACTCATCACAACCTGAAAACCTGCCTGGCGTAATTCAGCTGCCAGGTTCAAAGATGCGGCAAAGGTTGAGTCATCAAATACGGTCATAAACAAAGCATTAGGATTGATCGATTCAGCTGGTAACAGTCCATATTTTTCCAACACCAACATCACCACCACATCACCCATGGCAAACCCCACACCAGGCGTAGGCTTGCCACCCACATCAGCCACCAGATCGGCATAATGCCCGCCACCAAGAATGGCTCTAAACTCGCCCTTGGTATCATGGGCTTCAAAAACGATGCCGGTGTAATAGTCCAGCCCACGAATAATCCGCGGGTCGTAGCTCACATAATCTCGAATACCTAAGTTTTGTAATATCTCAAAAGCCTGGACAAGTCTCTCAGATTTTTGCCAGAGGTCTCGGTTGATTAACAATGCTTTCAAAGCTTCCAGTTGTGCTTCGGTTAATCCGGTATCCAAAACCATCTTATCCCATACATCTGCCGGCAATTTATCCATGCGGTCAATCAACCGCAGCATATCCTTCTTTTGCTCTTCGGTTAATCCAATGTTTGCCAATTCAGCGTCCATCAACTCACGGTCATTCACACGCAGTTGAACCAGGTCTGGCGTCAAACCCACTTCTTTAAAGAAGCGCGCAGCCACAGCCAACAGCTCGGCATCCGCTAGAACAGAGTTAGAGCCGATTTGGTCAATATTCCACTGAAAAAATTCTCTCGTGCGACCTTTTTGCGGGCGTTCATAGCGCCAACAAGGCCCAAAAGACCACCAACGCAGTGGAAAAACAAGTTGGTTTTGTTGGCTTGCCACCATTCTTGAAATAGTAGGCGTAAGTTCAGGCCTCAAGGTAATCGGTTCACCCCCACGATCATTAAAGACAAAGGCTTGTTCCTTTACCAGCTCTTCACCAGACTTAGCGGCGTAGAGCTCAATTTGCTCCAAACAAGGTCCATCATACTGGCGATAGCCAAAGGATTCTGATGCCAAACGCATTTTTTCAATCAGCCATTGGCGTTGTGCCATTTCTTCTGGATAGAAATCCCGGGTGCCTTTTACTTTGTTGATTATTTTCGTCATAAGAACCTCGATATTAATGTTAAGCAAATTATAACATCCCAAAAAGGATATTTTCTTTTCATAGTGTTAGAATTTACTAACCGACGGCTTAGCCCTTTTTGGGTAGCAGTCGAAACGATACCACTATCAAAAGGAGTAACCCTTTATGAAATCGAAATTAATGGCTTTAGCTTTGGTCATCATGCTTGTTTTTGCAGCCTGTACACCAAAGGCAAACCAGGAAACCTCACAAGGTGAAGAAAGTTCTTCCTTTCCGCTGGTTGTAAAGGATAATGAAGAAACCTATCCTGTTAAAGAGGCTGATACAGAAACATTACCTGAAGAAACCTATCCTGTTCAGGAAGAACCTCAAGATGTAGACGCCGCAACTGCACCAAGTGACCCAAAGATGGTCACTGTTTTAGTGCCAAACTCGACGACTTCATTACCCATCCTTCAAGCCGCTAAACATCTACCCGGCATGAAAGTGGAAATCTTTGAAAACCATCCCCAAGCCAATGCCCAGTTTTTGGGTAGCGAAGACCTGGTTTTGGTAACGGGTCTTTCTGTTGGAATGGGCATGTTTAACAATGAAGTGCCCGTAAAACTCATCAACACCAATGTCACCGGACTGGCTTACCTGGTAAGCTGCAACAAAGAAATCAACACTTTCGCCGATCTGGCTGGCCAAGAAATCTATATGCCATTTGAAGGTTCACCCATGGAAGAAACCACTCAATTCTTTGTTGAACAAGCAGGTTTGAAATATGGCGAAGACGTCAAACCCATTTATGCACCCTTCGACACGTCAACGGCGCTAATCAAAAATGGTGAGGATGCCATCGTTGCCATGCCACAACCAGCCGCAACAGCTATGGCTGCCCAACCATGCGGACATCTTGGCGCAAGCTTCTATGACACCTGGAACGAAATCACCGGTGACAAAGACGGCTATCCCCAGGTTGGTGCGTTTGCTAAAGCCAGCTTTGTCGAAGCCAACCCTGAATGGATTAAGGCGTTCAATGATGCCGTCGCCACAGCCATCGGTGAGTTACAAGCCAGCCCAGACCCGCTCATCAACGAACTGGCTGAAAACTTTTCCTTCCCGGCACCCGTATTAGTCAAAGCCTTCTTAGGCACGCACTTTACGGTACAATCTGACAAAGAAATGAAAGACGCTGTCAATCATTACTACGAAACGATTGGAAAACCACTTGATGAGAAGTTCGAGGCGTTCTTCTACACCCTTCCTTAACGAACTGATAGGGTTTGGACTGCTCATGCTTTTATGGGCAGTCCTTTCCCTGTTTTTTCCGGTTTACATCATCCCTTCCCCGCTTGAAGTTTTTAAAGCTTCACCTGAATTTTTAAAACCTGTATTTCTCAGCGCCCTGGGAATCACGCTTTGGCGTATTCTTATTGGGTTTTCTCTTTCACTCGTTCTTGGAACCAGCTTGGCAACCCTATTTGCCAACACAAAGTTTTCAGATCAACTGGCAGCAATGGTGCAAGCTTTTCAGGTCATCCCAGCCATTACAATCGGTGTCATTTTGGTCATCGTTTTTGGAGTAGGCAGCACTCCTCCGATTATCCTTATCATGCTCATGACCTTACCGCTCATCTTCATGAACACCTTGCAAACGCTCAAATTCCCAGACCTCAAACTGGTGGAATACCTTGATTCCATCAAAGCAGATTCAAGTCTGCGCTTTTCCGCACTAATGCTGCCCCAAATCATTACGATAACCCGTACCAACCTCATTTTAGGATTTAGTCTGGCGTCAAAAATTGCTGTCACTGGAGAATTTATCGGCGCACAGGATGGTTTGGGATATTTACTCAATAAAGCCCGCATGGTTTTTGCCATGAAAGAAGTGTTTTTTTACATCTTTTTCTTTATTGTGTTCACTCTCATTTTTCAAGCGTTGGTCGAAGTTCTCTATGCGACCAGCCTAAAGAAGTATACCTATGGGAACTAATCCAACCAGCGACCTGGTCATTCGAGCCACAGGACTCAACAAAGCCTTTATTAACGAGGTTGTTATTCGTGACTTCAGCTTTGAGTTACATCGTGGCGAACGACTGCTCCTTTTTGCGCCTAGTGGTGCTGGAAAAACAACCCTTATGCGAATACTTACTGGTTTATTGGAGCCTGACTCGGGACGCTTTTCCTTTCCCAATGGTGACGAACCCCACATCGTTTTCCAAGAGCCACGCCTTTTTCCACACCTCACCGTTGATGAAAACATACGTTTACCCCTGAAAAGCAAGCACTTTTCGCATAGAGCCAATGGTCTTCATCTCTTGGATGAATGGTATGCTCTCAGCAATTTGGATGGTTATCAGCAAGCCTACCCCAACACCCTCAGCGGTGGCATGAAGCGCAAGGTGTCCCTCTTGCGCGCCTTAATCACGCTTCCCAATCTGCTCCTCTTGGACGAACCTTTCCAATCTCTAGATAAAGCCTCGCGTGAAATCTTTGTACAATCTATTTTTGGAAGTATCCCTCATTTAAGTGTACTATTCAGCTCACATGACATCCTGGATGTTGAAATATGTGCGACTTCGATTATCTTAATTAAGTCCCCCAAATTACAGAATCCGATTATAATAGAAGCGGCTGAATTTGTGAGCTCGTTCACAAATTAGTTTTTTCACGTAAAAAACCGATTCTATCGGAAAAAATTTGAGGAGCAATATGACCGAACAAAAAAATCCTTGTTGCACGCAATCCAACCCCGGTTATGCCGAGTTGGGCGCTTACATCGATGGGCTCAAGATCGATCCAAGAGATCCTGAGCGCAAAGAAATGCTGATCATGACCTTGCATAAGGCACAGAGCATTTTTGGCTACTTACCCACTGAGGTTCAGAAGTACGTCGCCAACAAATTCTCCATCCCTCATGCGGACGTCTCAGGCGTGATTAGTTTCTACAACTACTTCCACACTACCCCCAAAGGCAAGACCAATATTAGTATCTGTATGGGCACGGCTTGTTACGTGAACGGCTCAGATAAAATCTTGCAAGATTTCGAAAAAGCCTTGGGCATCAAATCCGGACAAGTCACTGAAGATGGTCGTTTTTCGATCGAATCATTGCGCTGCGTCGGTGCATGTGGTTTAGCCCCTGTAGTGCTGATTAATGATCATGTGTACGGCAAGGTGAAACAAGGCCAAGCCGATAAGATCATCGAACAATATCTCATCGAATACGGTGAGGAAGTTGAGGCCTAAAAATGACTACACGAATTGAAAACCCCGAACAACTCAAACAAAAGTACGAAGAATACAAACACCTCGTCGAAGTTCGCGCAGATCTCGACTACGCCGGCGACCAGAAGTTCATCTTGGTTTGTGGCGGTACCGGTTGTGTGTCCTCCAAAAGCTTGAACATTGTCGAAAACTTTGAAAAACTTATCAAAGACAATGGCATGGAAGGCAAAGTCCACGCCAGCATTACTGGCTGCTTCGGCTTCTGCGAAAAAGGTCCCATCGTCAAAGTCTTCCCTGAAAACGTTTTCTACGTTCAGGTTACCCCTGCTGATGCTCAAGAAATCTTCGAAAAGCACATCATGGGTGGCGAAGTCGTTGACCGCTTGCTCTACGTTGAACCTATCACCCAACAGAGCATGCACGACTCACTCGAAATGCCCTTCTATAAACAACAAATGCGTATTGCTTTGCGCCACTGCGGTTTGATTGACCCCGAAATCATCGAAGAATACATCGGTGTTGGTGGTTATCAATCCATGGCGAAAGTCATCACTCAGATGACCCCCGAAGAAGCCATCGACATCATGAAACAATCTGGTCTCGGTGGACGCGGTGGTGCTGGTTTCTCAACCGGTCGCAAATGGGAATTT
>CAZUZM010000090.1:0-6089 GCA_964624615.1 uncultured Anaerolineaceae bacterium | reverse complement strand
CCCCTGAAATTACAGTAACTTCAAGGGCATTTACAATCGCTTTACACTAACTCAAGCCAAGGATTTTTCCGGTCTCGAAGTCAATATCGATATCGTAATAAGCTGGTCGGGTTGGCAACCCAGGCATGGTACTCATCGTGCCAAGCAGTGGATAAACGA
Source organism: uncultured Anaerolineaceae bacterium (assembly GCA_964624615.1). Taxonomy (GTDB): domain Bacteria; phylum Chloroflexota; class Anaerolineae; order Anaerolineales; family Anaerolineaceae; genus Mesolinea. Next base: position 5,930 of record CAZUZM010000090.1, on the reverse strand, counting down.
AACCAGCACCCACCGAAGCACTCACCGTGCGAATGGGTACTCTAAAACCCTTGGGCACATTCTTCAATGTTGGGTCATGGCTGATCGAAAGATGGGTTTTGGCCATACAAATCGGCAAATTGCCATAGCCCAATTCGGTATAGCGTTTCAATCTTGCTTCAGCTTCTGGGCTAAAATCGACACCATCCGCGCCATAAACTTCCTTGGCAATCGTCTCAATCTTTTCTTTCAAGCTCATATCCAAGGGGTACAGGAACTTGAAGTTTGAAGGTTCTTCACAAGCTTTCATCACGGCTTTGGCAAGTTCAATCGCACCTTCACCACCATGGGTAAAGTGATCCGACGCCACCGCATCCGTCACACCGGGGTGTTGCAACGCCAATTTGCGCACGAGCTCAACTTCAGCATCCGTGTCGGTTGGGAAGCGGTTAATCGCCACAACAACCGGCACACCAAACTTTTGGGCAATGCTGATATGGGCAAGCATATTGGCTGCACCAGCTTCAAGCAGTTCCAGGTTTTCTTCCACATATTCAGGGGCTAAGGGCGCACCGGCCGTCACTTTTGGTCCGCCGCCGTGCATTTTGAGCGCGCGAATAGTCGCCACCAAAACCACCGCGTTGGGGATATTGCCCGAATAGCGGCATTTGATGTCAAAGAACTTTTCCATGCCCATATCCGAAGCAAAGCCGGACTCGGTGATGACATAGTCAGCCAGTTTTAGGGCAATACGATCAGCCACAATCGAGCTGTTTCCATGCGCGATGTTGGCAAAAGGCCCGGCATGCACCATCACCGGCGTGCCTTCCAAGGTTTGTAAAAGAGTAGGTTTGATGGTGTCAATCATCAAAACCGTCAAGGCACCAGCAATGCCTAAATCATCAGCGGTCACTGGTTCACCTGCTCGGCTTTGACCAATCACCATGCGCGCAATACGTTGGCGCATGTCTTTGAGGTCAGTTGCCAGAGCCAAAATCGCCATGAGTTCAGAAGCCACCGCAATGGTGTAGTTGGTTTTAAGCTCAAAACCTTTTTCATCAGGTCCCTGGCCAATGGTGATACCGCGCAAAAGCCGGTCATTGGTATCCGTAACGCGTCGCCAGGTTACGGTTTCGGGGTCAATATCCAGACGCGCAAATTTCGAGATTTCCTCATCGGTCAACTTATTCGGGTCACGCTCAGTAATGTCCAAGCGTTCTAACCGACCAATCATGCTCGCGGCAAACTTGCGCTCGCCATGCTTATCAGCAGGACACAGGCGGTTGAAGAGCGCTTTGTCACTCTGAGAACTTTCATGAAACATGCGCGTGTCAATCGCGGCAGCCAACAGGTTATTCGCCGCGGTAATCGCGTGAATATCACCGGTCATATGCAGGTTCATGTCTTCCATGGGGATGACCTGGGCGTAGCCACCACCTGCGGCGCCACCTTTAATTCCAAAGGTTGGTCCTTGGGAAGGTTGGCGAATGGTCGTCACCACAGTCTTACCAAGATGCGCGCCAAGCGCCTGGCTCAAACCAACGGTGGTCGTGGTTTTGCCTTCGCCTAATGGCGTTGGCGTAATAGCGGTGACATCGACATATTTACCATCCGGGATATCTGCCAAACGATCTAAAACATCCAGCTTGATTTTGGCTTTAAAGTCACCATAAAGTTCAAGTTCACTATCCAAAACGCCTAATTCGTGAGCAACCTGACGAATGGGTTTAAGGGTCGCGCTTTGGGCGATTTCGATATCTTTAGGGACCGGACTTTTAATGTCTAGCGGTGTAGCTTTAAATTCTATTTTGTTCTTGTTCTTTTCGTTATCCTGCATTTTTTCTCCAAGGTTAAGGTAGTGTGAGTGTGTTTTTCGTTAATCCAACAAAAGCCTTTAGGGTCAGCGCTTGCTTGTCACCCAGGTAAGCGATAGGCACCAACACCTCAGTTGCGCTGGACGTTCGAATTGTCTCGCTCAAGGTTTTTCCGCCGCCAACAATCTGGCCTTCTGCATCATAGACTAAAACATAAACGACAGAGGTGGGTAAATCAACATTGAGGTTATTCACCACGGAAACTTTTGCCGTATTTTCATCCACAAAAGCTGCTTGGGAAGCTTTTAATGGGTTAAAACCAATCGGTGCAGTGCTGAACTCTCCAGGCACAACAATGAGGTCCACCACAAAGGTCTGTGGATAGTGTCGAATAGGATTAGGGCGAAAAGCATCCGGTGTAGGCGTGGGTGTAACTGTGCCTTCTCCAGGCGTTTCTTCAGCCTCAGGCGTTGTTTGCTGAGTTGGCACAGGTGTTTTGGTTGGTGACTGCGTTTTTGTGCTTGTTTCAGGTGTGCCAGGTGTCGCGCTTGGTTCAGGCTCTTCGGTTGGGTCATCTATTGGATATGGGTCTTGAATGACCTGTCGCGCCAGAACGCCAATGCCACGTCCTTGTGGATAGGGATTTTCTTCTGGTGTCTTGCTAGGCTCAACGGTTTTACTCGGCACGGAGGTTCCTTTAGGCGTAGCTGTTTTGGCGGGCTTAGGTGTTGAGCTTGGTTTGGATGTTTCTGTTGGTTTTTCAGTGGTAGAGACTTCATCATCCGCTTCAGCGGTTCCGCTCGTCACTGCATCGTTATCATCGGGATACTCTTCGGTAAAAGGTACCTCAAAAGCTCCTGGAGAGAACAAAACTTCTTCTTCTGGCCAGATATAGTCAATATAGCCCATATCACTCTTAACCACCCGCCCTTGTTCATCGCTAAGGGTTAGAATATAGAAGCTGTCCACAACCAAGTTTTTTGACAGGTTCTTGAGCACCGCACCGCCACTAAACCACAGTTGTTCATTGACTTCAAAATTCCAATCTTTGACTTGCACCGTTTCCCACCAGCGACCGGCCGCAAGTGAAGCAGAATATTGGGTAATCCACGGATAAACTTCAACCCATGCCACCTCTGGTTCGGATAGGTTTTGAACCGGCACGTTGACACCGATGGACTCTTTATGTGGCACAAAGTCAACAATACTCGTGCCACCGCCGATAATCTCACCGGCTTTGTTATAAGCAATGGCATTGAGCCGCACCTGGGTATAAGTGTACGGATCAGCATTATCCAACCATGCGGTAAAATGACTTTCGGTTTCTGTTTTCTGCAAGCTGGGCACGCGCACCGTTAGCGGCTGATGGTATTTTAGGTTTCGATCCAAAACGCCACTAATAACACGCAGTTCCACGTTTTTGACCAGAAAACCTGGCATCAACTCAAACACATAAGACAAGCCCGTAACTTCAGCTGGGAAGATATACTTGACCACGCGTGAGTCCTGGTGCAAGCGATTGCCGTCTTCATCTCTGGCAATAATTTCGAACTGCACATCCTTGGCGATTGCATCAGCAATCGTATTGCGCATTTTTGCCATCACACTAACCTGGGTGCCAGATTGGATGAATTTAAGTTCGGTTAGTTGAACCGGGTAAGCCTGAGCCAAGTTTAAAGTTGGGGTAGCAAACTGTTCTTGATAGATTACTTGCGGCGTGCCATCAATAACAATGATTGTGGGCTGGGCTGGTGGCAAAGTCGGTGCGTTGCCAGTGGCAGTCGGGTCCCCCACAACACCGCTTCCACAGCCGGCTAATATACTAATAATGAGCACAACAAATAGTACCCGAAAAGGCCAATGCATTTTTTTAGTCATAAGTCACCTGTTTTCGCATGACGCGAAGCCACATCACATGGCACAGCTAAATTATAACGCTATGTTGGGGAGCTTACAAAGAAAAAAGAAAATTGTAGGGCCGGTGGGGGTCGAACCCACACGATGTCACCATCGAAGGATTTTAAGTCCTTTGCGTCTGCCTATTCCGCCACAGCCCCAAGTTTCACCATTTTACCATTATTTCGGATTTGGCAAGGGTGTATTTTCCACTAAATTTTGTTTCACCGTCACTAAGGTCGGTTTTACCTATAATTCAACGATTTCATTTGTGTCTTCAGTGACCAGAAGAGGGCTAAAAGTGCCTAAAACAGCAAATAGTGTCGCAATGATGATTGTTGGTATCATGTCATATCTCCTTTGTTGTCCATAGTATAGAAAATATGACGCTTTTACGCATCGGCTAAAAGACCGAAAGCATCTCAGCCTTTGGACGTATTCTTTTGCTCACCGGTCTTAGAAACGACTAGTTACCTGGATTCTCAAGACCTTTTATGGCAAAAATTGTACATGTGCCGTAAAAACAGATTGATTTGAAGACATATTATGACCTTCTAATCCCCACAAGTTTTGGTTTTGACTGGCAAGTCGGATGGAAACCTGTTCGCCCTTTCGGACCTCTTTGTCATAATTGACCTGAATCCAGTCCAAATCTTTCTCCGTCATCAAAGCAGGTGGCAAGGCATCGCAGATTGCCTCGACATACCGCGCGTTGTTCATGTGACCTAAAAAGTCGATGTCAGAATAACGTGCTTCCAAGCGCAAGGCTTCTTCGCCGTTTTCAACACTCAGCTTTTCAAGCGCTTCATCCAGCGCAACCCGCTCTGCAAGATATGGCAAGGTTATGCCCGGCAGACGCGATGGTGGTATGAGCCGCCTTTCACTGGCATGGATAACCAACCAAGCCGAACTCGCCAGCATGACGGGTTGACGGTTTTCATCCAGGACCTCAAAGTCACGGATAAAGAAAAGCTTCTGTTGGTATCCTTTGGGCCAGGTTCGCCAATACAGCATTTCCCCACCCATTGGCTGGCGTAAAAACTTGATCTTCAAACGCGAAAGCACCCAATACAGCTCCTGCTCCAACATTTTTTGGAAGCCAAAACCGAGTTGCTCGGCATTCAAACCGGCCATTTCGGTTAACATCCTAAAGACGTTCGCCGCCATCATGCGACCGCGCTGATCACAGGCGTTGTTGCCAACCCGTTCAAAAAGTTCTAAGCCAATATCGTCGATTCTTTGCATATCTCACCTTCCCACCTATTCTAACCATCTTTGTGGCAAAAGGTTTCAAAGGCTCTATATGGCATGCCTTACTGGATAGTATTACCTGACCATTCTGTTCTGTTTGCATATGGTTGTCCTCCAAAAGGCTTGGCGAGGACGCCAAGCCGAACATCGCTTAGTTCGGGATGGCGTCCTCGCCATCCCAAAACCAAATAACCCGCAATCCTGGTTTTGTTGTAGAATGAACCTGAAATACATTCATCAGGAAAATATTATGGACACAAACAACACAGAAAAATCATCCATCACATCCGAAATCAAAAAAGACAACCCCATCGCCTGGCTGGTTCGCTTGCTCAAAGGCTTTATCTCTGGCGTTGGTGCGATTACGCCCGGGCTTTCCGGCGGCGTGATGATGGTCGTTTTTGGCATCTACGAGCCATTGCTCAAATGGCTAGCCGACATCCGCCAGAACTTCCTGCGCAATCTCCTTTTCTTCATCCCGGTTGGATTGGGCGGTGTGATTGGCGTCGTCGCTTTTTCTGCCGCCATCGACAAAGCCTACGAACTCAATGCGGTCATGTTTACCTGGTTGATTATCGGCTTTATCATCGGCACCTATCCCTCCATCCTCAAAACTGCCGGCAAAGAAGGTCGCAAGGTCTGGCACGTGGTCATGATGGTGCTCATCTCCATCGCTTTGTTCTTTGCCCTGCGCTGGATGCAGACCAATCTCAACATTCAGATGCCACAAAACTTCTGGATTTGGATGCTGTGTGGCGCGCTGACTGGGCTCGGGCTCATCGTGCCCGGCCTCAGCCCAAGCAACTTCCTGATGTACATGGGCTTATACCAACCCATGGCAGCTGGCGTGAAATCACTCAATTTTGGCGTAATTATCCCCATGATGATTGGTTTGGTCGCAGTCATTTTTGCCTTTGCCAAACTGGTTAGCTGGCTCTTCAAAAAGCACTATGCAGTCATCTATCACATCATTCTGGGTGTGGTTTTTGG
>CAZUZM010000089.1:0-6193 GCA_964624615.1 uncultured Anaerolineaceae bacterium | reverse complement strand
TGGATAAAGCCTTGGAACTTTTGCTCGGCATCCAACGTGACGGGCTCTTTAGAACAATTGAAGAAGGTCGCTTTGGCGGCGTCAAACGTCCTTTTGAAGGTGGCAAAGGCCTTAGCGGCGTTGTCCCCAAGGAAGACCATTATATGAACCCCTTCGTCCCGTATCTGCTAGCCGCGGGAAAAAACACTCAGGAGGTGAGCCATGAGTAGCGGACTTTACAGCACACGCCAAAGCAATTTAGACACCACCCTGGACCTCAAAAACCTGAAACCCTATGGTGACACCATGAACGACGGCAAGGTGCAAGTGTCCTTCACTTTACCTGTTGCCGATTCAGAGCGTGCCATCGAAGCCGCGCGCCAACTCGCCCTCAAAATGGGACTAACTGAGCCAAACGTTGCTTCGCATATCGCCCTGGATAAAGAATTCACCTTCTTTGTCGTCTACGGCTCTTTGAAACATAGTGTCAACTATGATGACATCCACGTCGAAGCCGTTGAGGTCACCGTGATGAGCATGGACGAAACCGATGACTACATCCGCGAAAACTTTGGCAGAAAATTGCGCGTTTTAGGCGCCAGCACCGGCACCGACGCCCACACTGTGGGCATCGACGCCATTATGAACATGAAGGGCTATGCCGGCCATTTTGGTCTGGAACGCTACCGCATGATCGAAGCGCTCAATATGGGCAGCCAGGTCACCAACGAAGAATTCATCAAAAAAGCCGTTGAATTTGAGGCTGACGTCCTTTTGGTTTCCCAAACTGTCACCCAAAAGAACGTTCACGTGCAAAACCTGACCGAACTTGTAGAACTCCTCGAAGCCGAAGGCTTGCGCGACCGCTTTTTACTCATCATCGGTGGGCCCCGCATCAGCCATGAGCTCGCCAAGGAACTCGGCGCGGATGCTGGTTTTGGTCCTGGCAAATACGCCGACGACGTCGCCAGTTACGCTTGCGAAGAGCTTTTCGCACGTCAGCAAAGTAAAGGGCTTTAGACACAGGTTATAGAAATAATGAAGACTTTTGGCTTATTGCCGGTCTTCTCTTGAGAAAAACAAGCAGATAGAAAGGTAACTATGAAAAAACGAATCAGTATTGAAGAAGCCGTCAGCAAGATTAAAGATGGCGACACCATTATGGTCGGTGGCTTTCTGGCAGTTGGTACGCCCGAAACGCTCATCGATGCTTTGGTGGAGAAAGGCGTCAAGGATTTGACCCTCATTTGTAATGACACCGGCTTTATTGACCGCGGTGTTGGCAAGATGGTCGCCAAAAAGCAATTCAAGAAGATCATCGCATCCCACATTGGCACCAACCGCGAAACCGGCCGCCAAATGGTGGAAGGCGAAACCGAAGTCATCCTCACCCCTCAAGGCACCCTGGCAGAAAAAATCCGTGCCGGTGGCAGCGGTTTGGGTGGCGTGCTGGTCAAGACTGGCTTGGGCACCCTCATCCAGGAAGGCAAGCAAGTCATTACCGTTGATGGCGAAGACTACCTTTTGGAAACACCCTTACGTGCCGATGTCGCCTTGCTTTTTGCCAACAAGGCTGATGAACTGGGTAACCTGACCTATCATGGCACCACCCGCAACTTCAACGTTCCCATGGCAGCTGCCGCTGATTGGGTTGTGGTTGAAGCTGACGAAATCGTGCCGGTTGGCGAATTAGATCCCAATGCGGTCGTCATCCCTGGTGTTTTGGTTCACAATATCGTGCAAGGAGCATAATCATGGCTATGGATAAACAACAAACCCAAGAATTTATTGCCAAACGTGTCGCCCGCGAACTGCAGGATGGCGATTTGGTTAACCTCGGTATCGGCCTGCCCACCCTGGTGGCAAACTTTGTACCCGAAGATCGTGTCGTCATTTTCCAAAGCGAAAATGGCATGGTGGGTGTCGGACCTGCACCCGCTGAAGGTCAAGAAGATCCCTATATCGCCAATGCTGGCGGTATGCCCGTAAGCGTTTTGCCTGGTGGCGTTTTCTTTGATAGCGTGGTCTCCTTTGGTCTCATCCGTGGTGGCCATGTGGCTACCACCGTACTCGGCGCATTGCAAGTTGCTCAGAATGGCGACATCGCCAACTACATGATTCCCGGCAAAATGGTGCCCGGCATGGGTGGTGCAATGGACCTCGTCAGTGGTGCCAAGCAAGTCATCGTTGCCATGGAGCACACCGTCAAGGGCAACCCCAAATTGCTCAAGGAATGCACCTTGCCCCTCACCGCAGTTAAAGCCGTTGACCTAATCATCACCGAAATGGGTGTTATCGAAGTCAACGAAAAAGGCTTTGAACTGATTGAAATCAATCGTGATTACACCGTTGAAGAAATCCAGGCTGCAACCGACGCGCCCTTGCACATCAGCCCCAATCTGATTGACATGGTGGTTTAGTCAACCTTAAGACCTGTTTACAAAGCCCATCGTTTTTTTGGTGGGCTTTGTTTTTTATCGAAAAGCATTAGCCTTGTATTAAAAATCGCATCCTCAATTGCCATTGATTACAATAGTAGAAAAGGAGTAACCATGATCACTTACGCTTACGAACCCGAAAATGAACGCGTCGTCGCCAAACTTGAAGATGGGACGGAAATAGGCGAACTGACTTACTATCTCGAAGATGGCGTTTGGTTTGCCAATCACACCGGCGTTGACCCTTCTCAGCGAGGCAAAAACGTTGCTGGCAATATGCTTCAGCTCTTTATTGAAGAAGCGCGCAAACAAGATGTAAAAATCAAGCCGCTTTGCTCCTATGTCGTCAAAAACATGGTGGGTAAAGAGGAATATGCCGATCTTTTAGCTTAGGCTCTGCTTCTACATCGCTACAATAAACCTATTAGCCTCGTTGTCACGAGGCTTTTCGTTTTTTATACCCACCATTTCGTCACATCGCCTGCCTTTCCCCAATAAGCAGCGGGCATCTGGTAGAATAAGCCCATCACGCGCAGGTGGTACGCAAATGGCACAAATAACAGTGAATAACATCGTCGAACAAGGCAAAAGACAAGCCGATTTTGTTAAAGTAAACCCGCTTGGTTTTATGCTCTCAGCAATGATTTCAGGCATCTTCATGAGTGTTGGCCCCAGCCTGAGCGCGGCGGTGTGGGTGCAAAACGCGCATAGCCCTTTCATTGAATTCCTGAGCAGTGCGTTGGTCCCTATTGGCATCACCATGGTCATCTTTGCCGGCACAATGATTTTTCCGGGCAGCACCTTCATCTCTACGCTGACCGCGCTAAGGAAGAAAATGACTTGGGCAGACCTCGCCAAAATCCTCATCATGGTTCACATTGGCAATTGGATTGGGACCTTAATCTTTAGCGGCCTGTTTTTAGCAGCTGATCAATTTGGTGGCGGTGTTGGGGATTACATTATTGAACTATTCGCAGCCAAAGGCGACCTGAGCTTTTGGCACCTGTTGGCACGCGCCTTTTTGGCAAATATTTGGGTGTGTGCCGCTGCCTGGTCCGCCTTCCGCAGCAAATCCGACTCTGGCAAAATCATCATGATTATGCTCTGTCACCTTGCCTATATGGCAACCGGCTTCGAAAACAGCGTAGCGAATATGAGTCAAGGGTCACTGGCATTGCTTGCACCAGGTGGCATGGCGAAAGTGGGCATCGGTCATTACCTTTACGTCGTCGGTACCACAACCCTCGGCAATGCTCTTGCTGGGGTTTTGGTCTTTGCGATTCCATTTTGGATTATGGCAAAGAAAACTGACGAAATGGCATAATCAAATCCACAACTGTGGTAATCAAGTAAAATATAGAAACGTTCAAAACATTTTGATTGTTTTGCGATAGCTTGAATGGATGTTAGCACCTATCCTCTGGCGACATCCAAAAAGATAGACAATAAAGGCCAATGTGACCTCACTTTTTATTAAACGCCACAACACCACAAAAGACAGAATTGGGATAATCATCCTTCTTCTGATTGTTTTGTTTTGTTTTGTTGCTCCACAACAAGCACAAGCTCAAACAACGATACCTCAGGTCATCATAACCAATGTAGATAAAACAGATTTCCCCAGAGTAAAGCTTGAATTTGAAATCCGCAATGCCGCTCCTAATCAGATGGCTGAACCGATTAAAGCTGAAGACATCCGCATTCTTGAAGGTCAAAGTGAGCTCAAGATTAATAAGCTAAGCAGCGCCTATATGGGTACCCATTTTATGTTAGCCGTGAATACCGCCCGAAATCTGGCACTGGTTGACGGTAACCGCATCAGCAATTACGAAAAGTTAATTGGTGCCATAAAAACGCTTGGCTCCCAGCTAACACCGGATTCGGGCGATCATTTCAGCTTCTTCATCAATCCAGAGTCTGAATGGCGTGAACTGGGGAATTACAGTGAATGGCTCACCGCGATTGATTCTTATGAAGACATTTACGGCATGCGTCGCCTCGAGCATAGTTTCAACAGTTTGGACATCGCGCTCAATGCTTACGAAGCCTCTGAACTCAACAAAGAAACCGTATTGGTCTATATCATGCCCTATATTTTCCCAAGAGAACTACCTCAGCTTTTGGAACGGGTTGAGCGCGCGGCAAACCTGGGCTTAGCCTTACACATTTGGATGGTTCAAGAATTTGCCGACAGTGAAGTCCCATACCAAGCTGAACTTCATGACCAGCTTGAAGCTGGCGGAGGTAGCCTTACGCTCTTTAACAACAACAGCGAAGACCTACCCGACCCTAAATCCTATCTTGAAGGGATGGGATATGTTTACACACTCGTGTATGAATCAGCCCTACGCACAACTGAGACTGCAGACATCGCCGTCCAAATCAAAACTGCTGCTTTAGGAACCTTGAAAAGCGACTTTAAGATGTTGAGTGTGGTGGTCGAACAAGCGCAATTAGCTTTTCAAAATCTTGCCAATGACGTAGCAATTCAATTAGACAATGATAAAAAAACAATGCCGAAGGAGCTACCCCTTGAAGTCAGTATTGAGTTTATTGACAACTATCCACGTGAAATCGTTTCTACCAGCCTGTTTATCAATGGGAAAAAGGTGAAAGAAAACAAAGAACCACCCTATGGCGGTTTTGTCATTGACCTTGCACCATATCAGGAATCAACAATCCTCAAACTGGAAGTTCGCTTGAATGACATTTGGGGGTTGCAAGGCAGTACCGGCGAAAAAACAATCGAGATCAAGGTCACGAAACCCGAAACCTTCATTGAAGAAGTTTCAAAAGGTGCCAATCGGTGGCTCATCTTAGGCGCGGGGTTAGGTGTCTTGGTATTGGCTGCGATTTTCATTGTTCCTAATCTGAGAAAAAAGCAAAAACCTAATACCCAGGATAGCGTGGTTGCAGAAACGCCAAAAACCAGTTCTGAACCGGCTGAAGATAAAAAACCAGGTAAGAAGGAAAGTTTACTTGGAAAGCTTCTTAGCAAAAAGCCTGCAGTGAAAAAAGTGCCTCAAGAAGCCGAATCGAAGCAGCGTGAAGCACCCACCCAAACCTCACCGGAACTCAGCCTGCCGCCCGCACGCCACTTTGGCAGCCTTTTAAAATTAGACCAAGACAGCACACCCAGTGCGGTACGTCCTTTCTTGCTGACGAAGTCATCGGTCTATATCGGGCGTGACCCAAAACTGGTTGATTTAGTGTTGGATGACCCTGCGATTGACCCTCTGCACGCTGAGTTGCAACTTTTTGATGATGGTCGCGCTACATTGACCGACTTCAAAACCATCGCAGGCACCTACCGCAACTATAAAGCCATCACAGCCAATGCGACACCTTTGCAACATGGCGATATCCTACATTTTGGTACCATTATGTATCGATTCCATAGTGCCACGCGCACTAGTTCGCCAACCAATATGGCCGATACAAGGTCTGATGACCTAATAAGCGATTAATGTCGGAAATTCCAGTAAAACAACGCTTGTATGAGCCACCTTTCCATGTTAGAAAACTGCGTTTTCCATCCCCTCCAGCGTAGCGGAGGGAGGGGAATTAAATGGGTGGGTCTTTCTTTATAGGCTGACTTGATTTTTTTGATGTAACAAAGAAGGAAATCTGTTAAAAACAAGAAAAACAAGATAAAATAATGCTTGTATTAGCCACCTTTCCGTGTTAGAATACTTGCTCTGTGGAGGGATGGCCGAGCGGCTGAAGGCGCCTGTCTTGAAAACAGGTTTAGGGAAACCTAACGTGGGTTCGAATCC
>CAZUZM010000088.1:0-6229 GCA_964624615.1 uncultured Anaerolineaceae bacterium | reverse complement strand
AGAGCGCTTCAATATAAGGGAGATTTTGCAAAACGAATCGAGTTTACGATTAAAAAAGGTTCATAATGCCAAGCGTAGCAAGAATCGACTACAATTATGGGCATGGAAAACAAAGAGATCCGTTTAACTGCGCTCTCCGCCTGTGCTGGTTGAGCGTCTAAACTAAGCGCTGAAGCGCTGGCGCAGGTTCTGCAGCCAATCGAACAAACCTATACCGGACTGGACTTCCCTGATTTGATCGTGGGACTTGGTTCGCCGGATGATGCCGCCGTCTGGAAACTGGATGAAGACCGTGCGGTGGTCTTAACCACCGACTTTTTCACACCGGTTGTGGATGACCCCTATGCCTATGGTGCCATTGCGGCTGCCAACAGCATCTCGGATGTGTACGCCATGGGTGCCAAACCTGTCCTGGCGCTTAATATCGCCGCTTTGCCTGCCGACCTGCCTCTTGAAATTTCGCGCGAAATCATGCGTGGTGCAGCGGAAAAATGCCGCGATGCCGGTGTGGTCATAGCGGGTGGGCACACCGTCACCGATGCCGAACCCAAATTTGGCTTGGTGGTCATGGGGCTTTTAGACCCCAACACCATGTTGACCAAAGATGGTTTGCAGGTCGGTGACAGCTTGTTTTTGAGCAAGCCGCTTGGTATTGGCTTGGCGACAACCTCACTAAAACGAGGCCTTTTGGGTGATGAAGCGCTTGAAGTGATCACCGATTGGATGTCCAGGCTGAATAAAGACGCAGCTGAACTCGCTGTGGCGACTGGTTTGAAATCGACCACCGATATCACTGGGTTTGGCCTCTTGGGTCACGCGTCTGAGATGGCAGAGTCGAGCGGTGTTGGACTTGAGCTTTGGTATGACCATTTGCCCATCCATGACTGCGCCAAACCTTGCATCGAAGCCTTCACCTATCCTGGTGGGGCCTTTAACAACCGTGCGTATTTTGGTAAAAACGTTACCTTTGACCCCAACCTCACCGAAAATCAACAAATGGTGATTTTTGACCCTCAAACCAGTGGTGGGTTGCTGATGGGTGTTCCAGCAAGTAAAGTGTTCGACTTTATTAAGACCGCAGAAGAACGTCACGTGCCAGTGTGGGAAATCGGCAAGGTCATTGCAGAAAAAGACTACCGGGTGTTGGCAAACAAACCCGAATAATTTTCTCGCCATCAAAAAGATGTTCCAACCCCTAGTGCTTTGATGAGATTAGGGGTTTTCCTTTTTTTGTTTTATTTTCCGTGCTTGTAGAACCAGGTGTAGAATGTAAAGTCCCAGGCAGATGAATATCAAAAGGTAAGCGATGATAAAGTAAATCAAGTTCGCAGGCATGGTCTAATCCTCCAATCCTGTTGACTCTTCGAGCATGCGTCGTGCCACTTCAAGGCGCACACGATGCCAAAGCAAAGCGCTGAACAAGAGCGTGAATGCCGCGATACTTATCGCCATGGTAAGCAACATAGGTGAGGTCATTGCCATTTTTTCGCCGGTGTTTCCAAAAATCGTGGGGTGAATGGTGCGCAGGAATCGTGCGGAAAAAAAGGTAAGCGGTACGCTAACAAAACCAACGATGGCATAAATCGCGCCCAAGCGAGCCGCTTTTTGTGGTGAGTCAATAGATCGCCGTAAGAGCAGATAACCCAGATAAGTAAAGCCCATGATGGTCATGGTAGTCAGGCGCGGGTCCCAGGTCCACCAGGTATTCCAAACCGGTCGCGCCCAAAGCATACCGGTAATGTTTGCCAAGAATGTGAACAAAAGGCCTAATTCCACGGCTGCGTATGAAAGCGCATCCTGCACAGGATTACCACGTAATAGAAATAAGACACCACCAATAGCCGCAATTAAGAACGATACCATACCTAACCAGGCCGAACTCACATGAAAGTAAAAAATCTTTTGTGGCCAACCCATGCTTACCTCCAGAGGTGCATAAAATAGCACCATCGCCAGAGCTACCAAAACGGACAAGCCAGCCAAAACACTTAAGAAGCAAAGGACTTTATTCTTTAATAACATATTCGAACACCATTGTTGAAATCGTCGTAATAATAACCGCATAGACAATCAATAGCGTGAACCAAATACTATAATCAGCCCATGCTAAGCCTTCAAGTATCCCAGCGCCAGCTTTAACCACCGCCATGTTAACCGGCATGATCAGTGGGAATAGCAAAACTGGTAACAGCAAGTCACGCATGCGGGTTTGCACGCTAAGCCCAGCCAAAAGCGTTGCCATAGCGCTATAAGCCCAAGCACCCAACAGAAGCAAGCCAATGAAACGCAAATTGAACAGGGAAAAATTATATAACAGGCTATAAACCGGAAGCAAAATGGCCAACAAAATGACCATGACCAGAAAGTTACTCAACATTTTGGCAATGTAGACCAGCCCTAAATTTGGCGCACCTAACAATAATGCGTCAAAACAGCCTTGGTCCTGTTCAGCCACAAAACTACGGTTGACGCCCAGGGTACCTGCAAAAACCAGCAAAACCCAGATAACACCGGTTGCCAATGCGGTTTGGGTTTGCGGTGAGATGCCCAGTGCGTAGTTGAAAATGAAAAGTGTCAGAATAGCAAATGCCAGCATAGCACTCAGCAGTTCCTTGCTCCGCCACTCCTGAATAAGGTCCTTTTTGATGAGCGCCCACAGACTGCCAAAACGCTTTTTCATGCACCCCATCATTGTGCCTCTGCCTGGCAGGCTTCTTTTGTAAGCTCTTGCACCTTCTTTTTATCTATGCGCAAGTAAGTATCTGCAATGGTTTCGATCTGCGATAAATCATGAATGCTGGCAAGAATAAAATGCCCCTTGCTGCTTTCCTCACGTAACAACTCACACAAAGTTTGCCTTCCCTCTTTGTCAAGGCCAGTAAAAGGTTCATCCAAGAGCAAGATCTTGGGCTGGTGCAACAAACATCGCGCAATGGCGAGACGTTGCTTCATGCCACGCGAGAAACCACGGACCACATCATTGGCTTTCGGCTTTAAGCCAACCCGTTCCAGGAGGATTTCAACGAAGTCAGGTTTATCAGCGGATTGATAAAGATTTTTGTAAAACTGTAAGTTCTCCAACGCAGTAAGATTTTCATAAAGCCAGGGTTGATGGGCTAGCATACCAATCAACCCTCGGTTTTCATGATCAGTCGGTTGCCAAACTTCACCATCCAGCCAAATGCTCCCTTCGTCAGGCCGTAACAGACCAGCCAGAAGGCGCAAAAGGGTTGTCTTTCCCGTGCCATTATTGCCGACAAGACCATAGACTTTGCCAGATTGAAGCTCGAAGGTGACTTGATGCAAAACGCTTGTGTTGCCAAAGCGTTTACTAAGATGGCGCGCTTCAATCAACATGGATTTCCTCAAGGTCCTTTGTCTGGGTTTCCATGTTTTGCCGTCCGGCACTAATAGCCACGGTGGTTGGAGATTTACTGAGAGCAAGTACGGCACCTAAAAGCATCAAAATCGAACCAATCCAAAGGAAATTTACCAAAGCGTTATCAATGAGTTGCACCGTTGCTGTGCCCAGGTTGGCATTGTATTCCAGAAGGCGTGTATATTGATCCCCGCGCAGGGTTGAGCGTTTGCTGGGGATGCTAATCCATTGATTGCGCTCATGATAGATGTCTTGCCCTGGATTAAGCTCTTTGATAAAGCGCTCACCTTCATAAAGCTTCAGACGAGCGCTCACGTGGGTATATTCTGGGTTAGCGACATCTTGTTGCAGCTCAACGTATTCCACAGCATACTTGCCCAAGGGCATTTTATCACCGGGAATCATCAAGCCTTGGATGCGGTCGGAGAAGTGCGCCATTCCCAGCACCCCGAGTGCAATCAACAAGAGCCCGGCATGCACCAACCAAGCGCCGATTCGTTTGCGCTGCCCCCAAAAGACCTTCCAACCTTTCCAATCAACCACTGATTGATAGATTAAGACCGCTATACCGAGTGGTATAATGAAGAACAAAACGAGAGCAATCACCTTTTTGGTCACAAAAAAGAAGGCTAGACCTGTCAAAATGACAGGCATCACCAAGACGGTCCAAAGCCATTTGTTGCGGGTTTTAAAGGCCTTTAAGCTCCATCCCAAGACGGGACAAATCGCCGTTAAAAAGACCAGAAGCACAAAAAGCGGTGTGGTTGTGCGATCAAAAAAGCTGCGGTCGAACGTGATCGAAGTTTTGCCAAAAACATCGCTAAGCATGGGA
The DNA here is from genome assembly GCA_964624615.1 of uncultured Anaerolineaceae bacterium. GTDB lineage: Bacteria > Chloroflexota > Anaerolineae > Anaerolineales > Anaerolineaceae > Mesolinea. The sequence continues at coordinate 2,018 of CAZUZM010000088.1, read as the reverse complement.
TAGAGCAACCCATACAAACAGATTAATACCAACGCCAGGAGTAAAAGGTTGGTATAAAGGATGAGCGCATCGCGCGTGAAAAAGGACTTAAAAGACCACCCACTATCCAATTCGCGCCATTGGGTCAAAAAGGCGTACAAACTGATCAGCAAGGTGAAGAGCATGAAATACCCCAGAGGGTGCGAAATCTGACTCTCGCCAAAAGCGTGCACCGAGCTTATCAGCCCTGTGCGCGTTACAAAAATGGCAAAAAATGTCATCAACCAGGTAATCAAAACCAAGGCAAAGTTGAACCGCTTGAAACTAGCTTTGTGCTTCTCAATAAACAAACTGTGTAGGAGCGCTGTGCTGCTAAGCCAAGGCAAAAGCGAGGCAGTTTCGACCGGATCCCAAGCCCAATAGCCACCCCATCCCAACACTTCATAAGCCCACCAACTACCAAGCGCAATGCCAGCAGTAAGAAATATCCATGCCGTCAAAAGCCAGCCATGGGTTTTTTCTAAAAGCGCGTCAAGCCCTTCGCCACGCAGCAGCTTTGAGATAGCGACCGCAAAAGGTGGCAGGAAAAGCGCAAAACCCAAATAGAGAATGGGTGGATGAATGACCATACCAGGATGGCGTAAAAGTGGGTTGAGTCCCATGCCATTCAACTCACCGTAGAGCCTGGCAGTCGCCTCAGGTGCAAAAAGCGCTTCACTTATGGAACCGTCTTGCAGTAGCCACACGCGCTTGAAAGGGTTTTCAGCAAAAAAGGAAAGCGCTACAAACATCAAGGTGTTGCAAGCTAAAACCACAAAAGACCAAGCGTCTAAAACAAATTTTTTGCGTAGCAGAGCGATAATCAGCACCAAATGCACCGTCCAGCTCCAGAAAAGCAACGAACCTGCCTGCCCGCCCCATAACGCTGTGGCTTTGAGAAGGGTTGGCATGGCATCGTGGATAACCGAAACGACGTAAGCGTTCTGGGTGTCATGGGTCAGTTGCAATGCGAGCAAAGCTAAAACAGAGAGGCCGTGTAAGAGAAACGAGCTTATGCTTATGCCGCGGACCAGGGGCAAAAGGACGTGGTTTCCGCGAATGATTTGAAGCACGGTAATAACGAGCGTGATGAGTAATCCGAGGACAGCGAGCGCAAAGCTGAACAAGCCGATTGAAAAGAAAAACATGGCTACTCCTTATTGGGCATTCTCAGCCTTGGTTGCTTTCTTCCACGCTGGTTTGAGCAGGAAGCTCGGCTTCATATTTGGAGGGACATTTTAACAAAAGCTCACTGGCTTCAAACACGCCATGCGCGCCAAGTTTGCCAGTGACAATAGCCTGGGCTTCGTGTTGCAAAAGGTCAGGTCGAACGCCTTCATAACGAACCGATATTTTTGGCAAGCTGGGATCCAAAACCGCTTCAGCGAGCACTTTTGCCATTCCACCCATATCCTTGATGACTTTGTGATCTCCGGGGATATGAACGATATCAAAACTAAGTTGCAATTTTTCAGCATCATATTGAATGCTCTCACCGAGTACTGCCCCGCTCAGACGCAGGTTTTTGCCCAGAAGTTCAGATGGACGGGAGGTTATTTCTTCTACCGTCAAAAAATATTGCGAACTCGAACGAGTGGCAGAAATAATTAGCCACAGTAAAGCGCCAATAACGACCAATCCAGCAATGAAATATTTGAGGTTCGATTTCTTTTTAGGCTTAATGTCACCCATAGGTTCACTTTTTGATTTTTTGTCAGGCGAGAATGTGCAAAAACGCACCACCTAAAGGTCATTTTAACCTAAAAAGGATAGTTTTGGAGTTTTGCAGAACTTTGACGCTAGTGCAATGCCACATTTATGATGCCTTTCGTCACAGAACACATTGAAAAGTCCTTTTTTGCACTGTATAGTCCCCTACATATCAAAACCATATTATAATTTTTAGCACCTCACTATAAGTTTTTGAACCTCTTTACTGTTTTACATTCGACTAAGGAGCCGAAATGAATCAGCGCACATTCTTTATCATCTTGTTTGTT